>JBJTRR010000290.1:0-4662 GCA_046076185.1 bacterium
CAGCCTGCCGGATTGGCTCGCCTGAGGCACTTGCCTTTGTTCGCAAGAGTCTGACAGATGCCGATGCGACAGTGCGCCACGCTGCCAGCCATGCCGCCGGCCTGAATCGTGATGCCCAGGCTCTCGACCAGCTCTTGAACATGCTGGGAAGTTCGGCTGAGCCGGCTTCTGTGCGTCGGGCTGTGGCTGAAGCTCTGGGCCGAATTGGCAAGCCCGAAGCGGTTCGACCCATCGTGAAGGCATCAGCCGGGGCCGGCGATGACAGAGTTCTGCGGCATTCGCTGACATACGCCCTGGTTGAAATTGAGTCGGCGGCCCGGCTTTTTGAAGTTTTGAAAAGCGAACAGAACCCGCTTTCCAGAACAGTCGCGATTGTCGCCCTTGACCAGCTTGGTATGATGGATTTGCCAGTGCCCGAGCTGATTCGGGCAATGGATTCACAGGATGCAACTGTCCGGTCATTATCTTCGTGGATCATTTCGCGGCACCCGGAATGGGCCCCGCAGCTGGTCGCCAGTTTTAAATCCAAACTTGCCGACCCCCCGGCCTCGAAAGAAGAATCAGCCGCCCTTGTTGAGCGTCTCGCCCGGTTTGCCGGCCGCAGCACCGAAGTTCAGGCCGTTTTGGCCGATGCCATTGGTTCTGAAAATCTGGCTTCGCGACTGATCGCCGCCCGTGCCATGGCCGGTTCGGGCCTCAAGCCATGCCCGCCCGCCTGGGAATCGAATCTGGTTGAACGGCTCAACAAATCTGCTGCCGACGAGATACCGGCCGTTCTTGAGGCTTACCGCGCCCTTGCCGCAACAGGCGAATCGGTCAATCGTCAACGGTTTGAGGCCCTTGTGGCACGCTCAAATGACCAAGGCCTGCCCCCTGAACTGCGCTGGAGCATTCTGACAGCCGTCCCGGCAGGTGTTGGGCCGGTTCCTGATGCTCTTTTCAGCCGAATCATCGACCAACTTAAGCCGACCCAGCCCAGCATGATTCGCCTTTCAGCGGTTGATATGTTGATGCGTTTGCGGCTTTCGCCCAGTCAGAAAAGCAAAATTGCAGCCCTTTTTGCCACGGCCGGGCCAATGGAATCGCAGAAACTGATCGGTCTTTTTGAGAACATGACCGATCCTGATGCTTCTCAGGTGCTAATGGCCAGCCTTGAAAAGTCGGCGGCACTATCGGCATTGCGTGAAGAATCGCTGAAGAATGTGGTGACGAAGCTTCCCGAAAAATCAAAGGAAGCGATGTCGCGAATCCTCTACAAACGAAACGCCGACCTGGTAGCCCAGCGGAAGCAGGTAGAATCGCTGCTCACTGCCTTCCCGGCCGGCGATGTGCGACGCGGGCAGGCTGTGTTTAATGGTGCCAAGGCCGCCTGCCGCACATGCCATTCGGTCGGATATGTCGGCGGCAAGGTCGGCCCCGACCTCTCGCGCATTGGCCAGATTCGTACGGAAAAAGACCTGCTGGAATCGATCGTTTATCCAAGTCTGAGCTTTGTCAGAAGTTACGAACCGGTCACGGTAGCCCTTTCTGATGGCCGTGTCGTCTCGGGAATTTTGCAGAATGAGACGCCTGAGACGATTACGCTTGTCGTGAATGCAACAGAGTCGCGTGTGATCGCCAGGGCCGAGATTGACGACATTTCGCCTTCCACGGTTTCGGTCATGCCCGCCGGGCTTGACAAGCAGCTTACCACCCAGGAACTGGCCGACCTGATCACCTATCTCAGGGCAAGCCGCTGATATTCGACAAACATCTTTTATCAAAGGAGACCAACATGATCTGTGTAGCAGTAACTTATCTCATGCGTGAAGGCACGGAAGCCGAAGCGATTGAGCTTTTCAAGCCGCTGGCGGCGGAAACGCGGAACGAGCCGGGCTGCCGGATGTATTATGTGCATCGCTCGACGACCAATCCCCGGCAGTTTTTTCTGTACGAGCAATACGACAACCAGGCCGCTCTTGATGCGCACCGGGCTGCTCCTCACTTCGAAAAATATGGCAAAAACGGCCTTTTTCACTTGATTGAAAGCCGCACGCCAGAAATTTACAACCTGCTTGAACTTTGATCGGCCTGCCAAAGCCGCCAGAATGATGATTGCAACTGTTTTTTTCATCTGTAAAACATCAGATGCTTTAACTGCAATTGTCAGACTTGGCAGACGTAAGGAATGCTCATGATTCACACCACGATTGACTTCAACCAGCCTGGCAAGCAGCAGGGCTTCCTGCAGGTGCCTTATTCGCACAACCTGGGCGGTTGGGCCAACGTGATGATACCGATCACGGTGGTGTCAGCCGGGCGTGGGCCAACGGTGCTGGTTCTGGGTGGTAATCATGGCGACGAGTATCAGGGGCAGGTGGCGGCGATGAAGCTGGCCCGTGAGCTTGATCCGGGCATGGTCAGCGGACGGATCATTCTGATCCCGTCGCTGAACTTTCCGGCGGCAAAGGCGGCAACCCGGCTCAGCCCGCTTGACGGCATGAACATGAACCGGGCCTTTCCAGGCAGCCCGGAAGGGGCGGTAACGAGCCAGGTGGCCCATTATCTGACAAATGTACTGTTTCCGATGTCAGATGTAGTGATCGACATTCATTCCGGCGGCCGGAGCATGGAATTTGTGCCCTGTTCGCACATGCATCTGGTGTCAGATGCCGAACAAAGGCGGAAAATGCTGGCGGCCATGCTGGCCTGGAACACGGATTTCTGCTTTCTTTATGCTGATATTGCGGGCAGTGGGCTTTTGCCGGTGGAAGCGGAAAATCAGGGTAAGGTGGTGGTAACAACCGAGCTGGGCGGTGGCGAGGGCGTTTCAGCGGCCGTGCATCGCATTGCCCAGCAGGGCCTGCGTAATGTGCTGGTGCATGTGGGCGTGCTGGCAGGCCGCGAAGAGACTCGCGAGAGCCTGGGCAAGCCGCCGGCCAGGCTGGTTTCGGCACTCAACCGCGAAGATTACATTCTGGCCCCGGAATCAGGCATTTTCGAGGTGGAAATCGACCTTGGCGGCCAGGTTCAAGTTGGTGACAGGGTGGGCCAGATTCATCACCTGGAACGCCCGGACCGGGCCCCCGAGCCGATCATTGCCAAAACCGCTGGTTACCTGATTTGCAGCCGCGTACCATGCCTGACAACCCAGGGCGACTGTGTGGCCGTGATTGCCCACGAAGTGACGGTTGAGGAGGTTATGCACGGCCATCCTTGATTCAATGACATCATATCAAATTACAATACCAACTTTTATCTGGTCATAAGGTCCATCTCAATTACCCATCAATAGTCTCGAATACTGAAATTCATTACTGATTGTAAAGAACGTTTTGGAAAAAAATCAGGAGAAGATCATGTTCGTGTGCACAGATCTTCTCCCAATTAAATTTAGTAACAGGTTACTCAGATTTTTTGTCGGCGACGCCAGACTGCAAAGCCGAATGAACCAGCACAGCAAATGGCCATCATCGTGGATGATGCTTCAGGCACCGCTGACACGGTGAAACTGACGCTGTCGATTGCAAAATTGCCGGCAAAATTCTGAGATTGTACGCCAATGCTGATTCTGCTGAATGACTCTGTTAACGGACTATCAGTAACCACGCCAACAAATGTATACTGCAATGGATTCGTGCTACTTACACCGCTTGCAGAGACAGACCCCAGAATATTTCCGCTGGAATCAAACATCGTGACGAATGTCATGAAATTGCCGTATTGATTGGATTGAACACCAAATCCAATCGCCCGAAGGCTCCGCGAGGGAAACGAAAGATAGGCTGGTGCATTTCCATTCGCGCCAGTCCAAAGAAGCGAATCGCCGAAATTCGGAAAATTTCCAACCCAGCCATTACCCTCATCGACTCTCTGTGGAACACCATTAGCCTGTGAATAAATCGCATTGACGCCGCCAAGCGATGTCAAGTTCAGCGGGTTCGTCAGAGTGACGCCAGGTGAACCCAGGCTCGACCATTCGATGATGTCAGTCGTCTGTGGCAATAATGTGCGATCATTCACTACGAAAAATGCCGCATCTGCACTTTGCGCAGAATATACAAGAAGATTAAGAACTAAAACGGGAAGTAAAGCGAAGCAAGAACGATTCAAGCACTTTAGATTCTTCATGGTAGATTCTCTCATCCCTTAACTGGATATTGCTGACTCCTGAGCGATACACTGGTTTCAAAGCATTCTGAAACGACTGAAATATTTCTGACTGATGTGCGATTTCGTCATGATAGACGAAAAACCTTGAAAAAATCAGTCTTCAATATGTCGAAACCGACAATTACAATCATGCCAATCCGGGCAGGAAATGACATGCATACTATGTCAGATTCATCAATAACCTAGCGAACTCTCATAGACCCGGCAAGTGGGTTGCCGATTGGATGGAAAAATAAATTACTGGCCGATTCCAGAATGTCCCAGATTCCCGCTCATTTCCTTGCTGATCGCGACCAGCCTGAAAATTTGTCCGATCACTAAAAAATCACCTTTTCTCGCACCTTCCCCCGGCTTGGCCGAATCGTTAAGATAGAACACAAAGGCGGGGTGGCATGGGCCGTTTTGTTTCATGAAGCGGCCCGGTGTGGTCGATAAACAAAAATCTTCTGTCGCGAATGCACCGCCTGATTCCATCTGAAGTCCCCAAAATCAGCAGAAACTGGTTGCGAT
>JBJTRR010000291.1:0-6150 GCA_046076185.1 bacterium
ATGCCGATGTTTGCCCGGCTCACAACCCGCCCTACACCAAAGCCATGCGGCTTCTGGCTGAAAAGTTGCCGGAAATTCCACTGGTAGCAGCCTTTGAAACGGATTTTCACCAGTCTATCCCGGAAGCGTCTAAGCGGTATGCCATTCCTGAAGAGTGGGCTACTTCGCTTGGCGTCAAACGCCATGGTTTTCATGGTGCAAGCCATCGTTTTATTGCCACACGGATGGCCCAGATTCTTGGGCGGAATGATGCAAAAATCATCTCCTGTCATCTCGGCGGATCGAACAGTCTGGCTGCGATTGACGCGGGTTCAAGCCGTGGTTGCAGTCTTGGGATGAGCCCGCAAACGGGTTTGCCTCATAATAATCGTGTGGGCGATTTTGATGTTTTTGCACTGCCGGTGATCCTGCGTGAAACTGGTCAGTCGCTGGAACAGGTTCTGCATATTCTGGCTGAAAAATCAGGCTTGCTTGGTATTTGTGGCCTGAATGATCTGCGGGATATTGAGTTTGCGGCAGGTCAGGGTAATGTGCAGGCCAGGCTGGCGCTGGATCTGTTTGTGACTGATATCCGTCGCTATCTTGGCGCTTTTCTTGTGACACTCGGCGGTGCTGATGTCATTGTCTTCACGGGCGGCATCGGAGAGAACTCAAAAGTCGTTCGTCGTGGGGTTTGCGAAAACCTTGGCTGGTTTGGGATTGAGCTTGATCTGGCCAGGAACGAAACCGCCAGGGGCGAGAGTCGTCTTTCCTCTGATTCGAGCCGTGTGCAGATCTGGACAGTGCCCACAAACGAAGAGTTGATCGTAGCCCGACAAACACGGGACCTACTGCAAGCCAGATAACGAAGAATTATCTTCGAATATTGGGGAACAAATCAGATGTTTGTGGCAAAAGTCATAGGATCGGTCATCGCAACGCAGAAGGTCGCCACGATGACCGGCCACAAACTGCTTCTGGTTGAGCCATATCGGCTTGATCCTGCCAATCGCGAAAAGCTGGTGCCGACGGGCCGGACCTTTGTAACGGTTGATCCACTGGGTGCCGGCGTTGGTCAAATGGTATTGCTGTGTCAGGGTTCCAGCGCACGTTTGACGCCGGAAACCGACAAGCTGCCTATTGATGCGGTTGTCATCGGGTTGGTCGATCAGGTGGATGTTGAAGGTCGTGTCGTCTTTCATGACGGTAAATCCGACTGATTTCAACAGTCTGCCGACAAACATAGTGAATGCTTGATATTGAAATCATTTGACGGAAAGTGAAAACAGCCATGCAAGTCAATCCCGACCTCATCCGCAGCGTGGTTCAGGAAGTCTTGTCGCAAATGGGGCCTTTGGCAACGAATCCTGGTGCTTCCAGTGCCACGAGGCCTGATCGTCTTGGCGTATTTGCAACCGTTGATGAGGCTGTTGCTGCAGCAAGCGAGGCTTTTAACGCATTCAAAAAACGCCCGCTTGCAGATCGCAAGACGGCTACCGAGCTTATTCGCAAAATGTGCAAGGACCAGGCGGAAGAGCTTGGCCGGCTAGAGCTTGAAGAGACGAAGATTGGTCGTCTGGATCATAAGATCGAAAAGCTGGCTGCCGTGATTCAAATTGTTCAGGGCGTTGATTATCTCACAACTCAGATGGAGTCGGGAGATCTGGGCGTCGCCATTAATGAACTGGCACCATTTGGAGTGATTGGTGCCATCACACCTGTGACGCACAGCCTGCCAACGTTGGCATGTAATGCAATCAGTATGCTCTCGGCAGGAAACACGGTTGTTTTCAATGCCCATCCTTCCGGTGCAAAAATTGCGGCCGAGGGTGTCCGCCGCTTTAATGCAGCGATTCGAAAGGCTATTGGAATTGATAATCTTATCACAATTATCGATCCACCGACGCTTGAATCGGCTCAGGGATTGTTTGATCACCGTGGCGTATCACTACTGGTGGTGACGGGTGGCCCCATGGTTGCCCGTGCCGCGCTGGCCAGCAAAAAGCGGGCGATTGTCGCAGGGCCTGGTAATCCACCTGTTGTCGTTGACTCCACGGCAGACCTTGACCGAGCTGCGGCTGGCATTATCAAGGGTGCATCCTACGACAATAATCTGCTTTGTATTGGAGAGAAGCAGGTTTTTGCGGTTGCCGAGATCTTTGACAAGTTGATGGATGCAATGAGCCGTCATGGCGGTTTTCGCCTGAGCCACCAGCAGGTAGAAGCTCTGACAAGAGCTGCTTTTCCGGTCGGCAGCGATGGCAAGCCACATCTTCACAAGGATCTGATCGGTCGTGACCCCGCTTTATTGGCTGCTGCGGCTGGTTTTTCTGTACCAGCCGGGACCCAACTGCTTTACGGCGAGACAGATGAAAATCACTTGTTTGTGCAGACAGAACAGATGATGCCCTTTGTGCCGTTTGTGCGAGTTTCTTGCGTAGACAGGGCTATTGCACTGGCCAAATCGAGTGAACATGGCTTTGGCCATACAGCGATTTTGCACTCTCGAGATACAAATGTCATGACGAAGATGGGCAAAATCGTAGAATGCACAATTTTCGTCATCAACGGGCCAAGTACCGACGGTCTTGGCCTGGGTGGGGCGGGGGAAGCCTCTTTCTCAATTGCCGGGCCAACGGGTGAAGGCATAACAACCCCAAGAACGTTTACACGCCGGCGACGAACCACGGTTGTCGATGCCATGCGGTTCCTGTGATGTTCGATTCAGGAAATAACGACAAATGCAAATCGGCGTAGTACTAGGTTCAGCGACATCCACATCAAAACACCCCAGCTTTGAGGGTGAAAGGATGCTTGTTGTTCAACCTTTGGCGGCTGATGGTAGCGATGATGGGGAACCTGTGCTGGTTTTTGATCGATTAGGGGCAGGCCGGGGCCAGAATGTGATTATCACATCAGATGGAGCCCTGATACAAAACCAGCTTGGCCGAAACACACCGGGCCGATGCAGTGTCATGGGGTTGCCAGACCAGGTATTCATAACGAGATGACAGATTCCGGTTTGCTCTCTTCCTCTGACCAGACGACGCCGGCGCAGGTTGCTGCCGCAGTGATGGCCGTACTTCGCGAGCTGAACACCCATAAAACCGCAACATTACCAAATTCAGGCAGCCCGGTTTTACCGAAATTGCAATCTGTTGAGCAGTCGGTTTCACATCACACGTTCAAGCCACAAAGTGAGATTAAGCAATTTTCAGGTTCACTTTTGCTGGAACGCCACGCACTGGAACTTGAACCGGGGCTGCGTGAACTGGCAATTCTGCCGAAGACGGTTGTTACACCACTGGCTCGTGAAATACTCAAGAAAAAAGGGATTTCAACTCGCCTGGTTGGTTTTGCAGGAATTGCAGGTATCTCTGCAGTAAGCCTTGGGCAATGGGCCATATTGCGGTTATCGGCTTCATCTCAGGCTGTTGCCGCGGAATCAATGATGGCAGGCCGCACGGGTGAAGGATGGGATGTTTCAACGGGTTCGCTGGATGATGCTGCCGCATGGCTGCGAAATGGTGAGGGCAGGCATCTGGGGATATTGGCTGAAGCGGCCTGTGTAACGGTCTGGCGTCTGGCCAGAGCTGGTATTCGTTCAGCCCGGGCATGTGCTGCTGATGAAGTGGAATCGATCGTCAAAAACTTTGCGCCACAATCTCTTGTGGTTGAGTCGGCCAAAATGCCGATTCATGAAATAAAGCAAGTTTTTCAGACATGGCGTCGCATGGGCGTGGTTTCTCCGCCCAGATCAGTTGCCATTGATGATTCGGCAGAAGGGGCTGGGCAATGAGAATCGCCGAAGTGGTCGGCAGAGTGACTCTTGTCAAGCCGCACAGCTCACTGAAGCCGGGGGCCTGGATCATCGTAAGGCCAATGACTCGAAAGGCTTTGGTGGAAGGCTCATCTGAGCGAGGAGAAGAGCTTGTGGCTTATGACGCACTGGGTGCCCGGCCGGGAGACCTGATAGGACTTTCGGAAGGTCGTGAAGCCGCCAACCCTTTCGGCAGGGACAAAACTCCGATAGACGCGTATTGTGCCTGCATTATCGATCAGCTCAATCTAGGCTGAGGCATAAGCGAAAAATCGGCTCAGTCAACAATTCAGGCAGAAATTCAGCAGGATCATAGCAAGGTATTTCAAAGAGGAGGACGAGACCATGGCTTACAACGGTGGAACATTCAACGAGTGGAAGCTGCGCGAGGAGATGTGCGAAATCGGTCGGCGGGTTTACAATAAAGGTTTTGCCGCCGCCAACGATGGTAATATCTCGTTCCGGCTTGATGAAAATCGTGTGCTTTGCACGCCGACACGTGTAAGTAAGGGCTTCATGAAGCCTGATGACCTTTGCATTGTTGACCTTGACGGCAAGCAGGTTTCGGGAAAAAAGAAGCGATCAAGCGAAATTCTGCTTCACCTGACAATCATGAAAACCCGGCCCGACGTGCGTTCGGTAGTTCACTGCCACCCGCCCCACGCCACGGCCTTTGCGGTTGCCCACGAGCCAATTCCCAAGTGTACGATGCCGGAGTTTGAAGTTTTTCTCGGTGAAGTTGCCATCGCACCTTACGAGACTCCGGGTACTCAGACATTTGCCGATACGATCATTCCATATATCAAGGACACAGACACTGTTCTGCTGGCCAACCATGGAACTGTCACGGCCGGTTCAGACCTTATGGATGCATATTTCAAGACCGAAATCATCGATGCCTATTGTCGGATTCTGATTTTGACCAAACAGCTTGGCCGCGTCGAATATTATTCTGATGCCAAGGCCGCTGAACTGATCAAGATTAAGCCTGCTCTGGGCATTCGCGATGTTCGTCTGGAAAAAGGCCTTGAAAACTGTGACCTTTGTGCCAACAGCCTTTTCCAGAAAGGTTATTCTGATTTTTCACCTGAGCCTCATGCGTTCCACCATCCACGACAGATATCAGAACAATCTGGCCCGGCAACAGAAGCACTTGTTGATGCGGTTGTGAAGTCGATTACAGGTGGTGGCCAGCCTGTTAATTCTGCACCCGCGGGCAATAGTTCAGGGCTTTCGGCAGATCAGTTCAATGCACTGGTCAGTGCTGTGACAGATCAGGTCATGGCTGCACTTGGTGGTAGCCGATGAACCAGATTTACAGCGGTCTTGACTGCTGAAATTCAATCCGGGAGATTCCTCAGATGCATGTCAGTATTGTTGGTGGTGGTGGCCTGGTCGGATCGAGCACAGCTTTTGCCCTGCAGTGCGGCGGCGTTGTGAGTGATTTGACACTGATTGATATCGGCGATAAGGTGAAGGGCGAAGCTCTCGACATTCTTCATGGTTCGTCGCTTGTCGCGGATCAGCGAATTCGTGCTGCTGGTTACGAGGCTATCCCTCAGTCAGATATTATTGTGATTACGGCAGGGCTGAGAAGAAAGCTTGATGAATCACGTCTTGATCTGATAAACCGGAATACGGATCTCTTCCTGAACATACTTGGCCAGATTCATGCTGCAGGCACCAAGCCAGGTGTGGTTCTGGTGGTCGTATCAAATCCTGTGGATGTGCTGACCTATTTTGCCCAGAAACGGCTGAATCTTCCGGCCGGGCAGGTCATTGGGCTTGGTACGATGCTGGATTCGGCTCGATTCAGAAGCCTGATTGCCGCTGATCTGAATCTGCCACCGACTCAAGTTACTGCCACAATTTATGGAGAACACGGCGATAGTATGGTGCCAGCCTGGTCGGTGGCTCAGGCTGCTGGTCTGTCGCTTGACAAATATCCGGGCTGGAATTCGCAGAAATCCGAAGAACTCTTCAAACGCACGCGTGGCAGCGGTGCTGAAGTCATCAAGCTCAAAGGTGGTGCGGGGTTCGCCGTCGGAATCTCGATACGCGAGGTTGTTCATGCTGTGGTGCAGGATTCCCGCAGGATTCTGCCGGTTGGTACCGTGCTGAGTGGTGCTTATGGCATCAGCGATGTAGCGCTCAGTGTTCCGTCAGTTGTCGGTGCTGGTGGAGTTCGGGGAATTGTCGAACTTGAGTTTACACCCCGAGAGATGACGGCCCTTAAACATTCAGGTGATGTGCTTAAGGGGACGATTGAGGATGTGCTGAAGAGTTTCCCTGATGCCCGTAAACCCATTTCGGGCAAAGCGGTTTCTGGAAGCAATCCGATTTCTGCCAAC
>JBJTRR010000292.1:0-4199 GCA_046076185.1 bacterium
CACGCCTCGGCCTGCCCCTGGCTGAAAAAATTGCCACATGGCGTGGTTCCTCAAAACGGTTCATGATGCGCTGGGCCCGAGAACTGGTGCTCGACCGAACAGTGATTGTCTATTCACCTGAAATGAAATCACTTTTCGGGCCCAGGCTTGGCTCTGTGCGAATCGCCGGCAATCGCGAAGAATTCTGGAATTGCATGATAAAGAATCACAACAAAGTGATTCAATCCGCCATCATTTTCCCTTATGGTGGCCTGAGCTATGCTGAATCTCATTAAATTTTGATATTTGTCGGATTTTCATTTCTTCATCATAAATTCACATTTTTATTTTGCAACTTTCTGCAACGGGATGCGTCTATGACTGAACGTTGATGCATGGCATCGATGACAAATCTATTCATGAAAGGATCAATTCCAGGCGGTGATATGATGAATTACGAAGCGATACTGGCCGAGATTATGGCCGATGAGCGATACCAGAAAAACATTCTCTGGGGCTTTCCGCGTTCAGGGCACCCTGAAGGAACGATAAAGGCCCATATCGACGAACTTGAAGAGAACCTTGAGCAACTATCACCGCGGCCCTCTACGCTGGAATCTGCACGCATCAGGCTTTTGATACACACGCACGACACCTTCAAGGCGAGGCCAAAAGTGGCGTGGCTGTGACCAACCCGCGCAGCCATTCCTCGCTGGCAAGCCGATTCCTTGCAGAATTCTGCGACGAAGCCGACCTGCTGAACATGGTGCAGTTTCACGACGAGCACTATGCAGTCTATCGTCGGGCAAAGCCGGATGGCAGTTTCGACGAAGAGCGTCTTGGGATTCTCTTGCTGAAGATTCGCGACTGGGATACATTTCTGGCTTTTATCATTGTCGATGGCTGCACGCGTGGTAAATCATCAACGCCTGTCGAATGGTTGATGTCAAAGGCTCTGGGGCTGATCCCATCAAGAATTGATGACTCGTGGATCATTCGTCATTAATGGAAACTGGTTCAGGCGGCAGATTTCTTTTTGGCAGGCTGGGGTGTATATTCCGGCCTGCCTGGATTGTATTTTGGGTTCGGCAGTGGCATTTGCGCACCCACATTTTGCCGCCATTGTTGCAATGCTTTCCGCATGGCTTGTGCCTGATCAGGCTTCATTTTTGCCAGATCGTTCTTCTCGCCAATATCATTTTTTATGTCATAAAGTTCCACATGCATATCATTATAAAATTCAATCAATTTAAAATCTCCTGATCGAATCGCCCCATAAGGCATGGTGCCACCAAGTTGATAATGCTGATGGTGCGGATAATGCCAGAATATCGCTTCGCGTTGCAATTCACCCGATTGCCTGAGAATGGGCAAAAGGCTTACACCATCGCGACCGCTGAGTCCTGTCGGGGTGGCTGATTCCTTTTGAATTTCGAGCTTGCAGGCTTCTACAAGAGTACTGAAAAGATCCATGGTTATCACAGGAGCATTTGAAATGGAACCAGGCTTCACCACACCCGGCCATCGAATAATCAGGGGCACGCGCACACCACCTTCATATGCTGATGCCTTACCAAATTTCAATGGAATATTTGAGGTTGTCTGCTGAGTGATTCGCCCGCCATTATCTGATGTGAAAACGATAATTGTCCGATCTTTCAGGCCCTGCCTCTCAATCGCCGCCATGACCTGCCCAATGGCATCGTCCAGCTTTTCAACCATTGCCGCATAAATGGCATTTTTGTGATTTAATTTTCCTCGCTTGATCTGCCTGTATTTTTCCACCAGGTCCGGCGGCCCCTGAATTGGTGTATGCACTGCAAAATGCGGCAGATAAAGAAAAAACGGCTGGCTTTTCCGCGATTCAATAAATTTCACCGCTTCTGCTGCCATGCGGTCTGTCAGATATTCACCCTCTTTACCTTCTGTAAGTGTCGGAATTTTCCAGGGAGCAAAAAAAGATGGCGGCTGTGGCTTGTCAGTGCCGGCGATATTCAGGTCAAAGCCCTGCTTTTCCGGGTAATACGGCTCGGTTCCCAAATGCCATTTACCGATGCTTGCCGTGGCATATCCTCTCGATTTAAACAGTTCGGCGAGTGTTGTTTCCTCCAGTGGCAGGTATTTTGTCCAGTCGGGTACAAGCAATTTCGGGTTATCGGGCATCAAGCCTGGAATCCAGTCGGTAATATGCAGCCTGGCCGGATATTTGCCGGTTAATAAAGCGGCCCTGGTCGGCGAGCAGACAGTGCATGCCGAATAATTCTGAGTGAATTTCATTCCTTCTGCAGCCAGACGATCAAGATGAGGCGTTTTGTAAAGGTCGCTCCCAAAACAGCCAAGATCGGTCCAGCCAAGGTCATCTGCCAGAATCAAAACCACATTTAATGGATCAGACAGCTGCCCATTTGACTGGCTGACAATCGAGCATGAAATCAAAAGAAAAATGGCTGTGACTGACCGAAATGTTAAAAATTGAATGTATCGCATGGAATGCCAGCCCGGAATTTGAGGTGAAAGTGATTGAATACCATTTATTTTTTCTTATTTACAGGGCGGTTTCAAGCCTCAAGTTTAAAAAACAGAAATACTTTTCAAAAAAAACACGAATTAATGCAATTATTTTCAAATCAAAGCGTCTTAATTTCAGATTCCCTATTTCAGAAACGAGATCTTCGGAAAGCAGCGGTAAGATGATGGCGCCTGACATATTGATCATTCCTGATTTTCTGGATGATCATCTGCATTTAATCACAAGGCTTGTCAGTGATATTTCGTGGGATGACAGCATGTCGGCCCGGCGAACGGCGTCGTTCGGCAAACCCTATGATTATTCGCAAATGACGTACGAGACGACTGAAATGCACCCGCTTCTTGTCAATTTAAACCGGAAGCTGGTCGAGAGAATGCAAATTCCATTTAACAATTGCCTGCTGAATTACTATCAGACTGGCAAGATTACCATGGGATTTCATTCGGATGACACGACGCATCTGATTCCAGAAACTGGGGTTGCCATTATATCGCTTGGCAGCACACGGGCGATCAGCTATCGGGCTATTGAGGATCATTCCATCATTCACCATTTTGATTTAAATTCGGGCTCACTGTTGTATATGGATGACCAGGTGCAGCAGAAATGGCAGCACGCCATTCGTCGTGCAGGTGGGGCCGGCCCACGCATCAGCCTGACCTGGCGGGCGATCAAGGATTCTACACCGGGATCATTAATCACAGGGATAAAGAGAGATGCAAACGCTGGCAAGGCCTGAATCAGCTTGGTCAGGCATTAGAGAAAACCCGAAATTTCATGAATGCCGACTTGTCTGGCCGAGGCTGAAGCACTAAGACAAATCAACAGGGGCTTGCCTCAGCGTCTCCGGCCTGATTCAATGAGATAAATCAGTCGTGAAAACCTGCCAGAGATCGCCCCACTCCGGAAGAACAGCAAATGAGCCTGCGCCGCCATTTCGTCAGCCAGCTATTCATCACAAGTTGTCTTTTCATCAGCCATTGCGTCACAACTATCGCTCAGGAACCGCCGGGGCTTTTTGTCGAGGGCTATGCTTGGCCGCTTTCGGTGGCACCTGGCGAACAAGTCGGCCTGCATGTTTCCACATTAGCGGCGACAGTAAGTTACGAAATTGTGCGACTTGGGTCGGAAAATCAGCCGATGAAGCTGGGCAGTGCAGGCTCGTCGGCCAGCTTCACCAGCCCCGGCAAGGCCTATCCAATACCTGAAAAGGCTTCTTCAGAAGGTTGTAACTGGCCGGCGGCGGCCACGATCAACATTCCCAAAAACTGGCCCAGCGGCTATTACGAAGTGCGAATGAGTGTGCAGGACACCGGCGGTGGATTCACGCACCGGGGGAGGCGCACAGCAAGTTCGACCTGTTATTTCGTAGTGCGATCGGCCCAGCCCGGTCAGACATCGAAAATTCTGCTGCAACTCGCGACAAACACTTACAACGCCTATAACAACTGGGGCGGATTCAGCCTTTATGCTTACAACTGCGGGGGCGGGAACCAGGGCAACAAGGTCAGCTTTTTGCGGCCACCTGCCAGCCAGTTCACCAATTGGGAACTGCCACTTGTCGTATGGGCTGAAAAAAATGGATTCACGCTTGATTTTGCAACGAATGAAGATCTGGAATTTCGCCCGGAGATCCTGAAGAATTATAAACTTATACTTTCTGTGGGGCACGACGAGTATTGGTCGGCCC
>JBJTRR010000293.1:0-3094 GCA_046076185.1 bacterium
CCTCGACGACGACCAGCCAACAATGCCTGCAGCAGCCTCGGCTGAACCTGGGCCCAAAGTTGATTCCAGCCATGCCGAAGCTGAAAAGCCAGCAGAAGTGGTTCGCCAGCAGGAAGCTGAACCTGTGATTCATGTCGAAGAATCGCGTGAACCTTTTATTCTTGGCTTTCACGAGAGCATCAAGGGGCTGCCACTTGAGCTTGGCCCCCATACAAAAGTAACACTTGTTTATGCCAGTTCCCGTGAATGGCTGCTTGCAACAGACCAGAGCGGGCTGCTGCAACTTGCGGCGGTTGATTCCGCCGATCAGCCGGTGGTTGAAACCCCCTGCCCGCTTTTTGAAAATCATCGCTGGGCTGCATTTGATGCACGCACCTGCGACCAGACAGGAAATGTCATCTGGCTGGGTATCTGCCGCACGACCGGCGACCTTTATGTCTCGGTTGAAATCAATGACGCCTTCACTGGCAAACGGATCGAACCGCTGAAGATCGGCTCGGCGGCTGACCTTGGCCTGCCAGCCAACCCCGGACGTATCAAGGCAATGCAACTGACCGACTGGTTCGGCCGGGGGCGACTTGAAGCATTGCTCCAGGTAAGTCCTGAACGGGAACCCGGCGGAACCAGCCTTTTCCTGCTGGAACGCCGCGGCGACAGCATTCTTCAGGGGTATCTTCCCTTGCAACTCGCTGATTCTGACGCTGACCGATTGCTGGCCGGTGGTGCAGGCAACCGGCTGCTGCATGTGGCCTGGGCGGGTTCAGGCTCTGATCAATTACTTCAACTCGACGAAAAAGGCAATCTGAATCTTCTGACAAATTTCGGAGGAGCACTGCCGCCGGGAACTGGCAAGCCCCGCCATGTGTCACGTGCCAATGGCACGCCGGCAGTGATTGCGGGCGGGCTTTCCTGCCTGAGCTGGGTGAAACATTATGCTGGCCGCCCTGGGCGAATGGTTATGGTCGATTCCCTCGGACACATTGGTATCGCCGATGTTGGCCCGGTAAGCACTCTGGCGGAATCAAAGCAGGTAGTAACCCGCGGAATCAGCGAGCTTGTGTTTGGCCCCGACGCTGTCGTTACGGCGACCGACTGGGACAACGATGGCGGCCTTGATCTGGTCGTGGGCGATTCAGCAGGTGGGCTGACGCTATATAAGGATAGAGGCACACCCGGCAGCCCGGCCATGGGTAGCCCGGAACGGCTGGAATCAGGCGGTCTGCCATTTATCGTGCCCAACCGCGACAGCCGCCGGCACGCCAACCTTGACCCCGGCCCGCCTCGCCACAGTTGCCCTGTTCTTAATGACTGGACAGCTCATCAGCGGTTTGATGTGCTAGTAACCGATGCCCGGGGTGCTGTGTGGTACATGCGTAATAACGGCGCCAAAACACAGCCCCGACTTGATTTTGCCGACCGGGTCTCTTGCGAAGGCAAGCCGTTGTTTGTGGCTCCCCGATCACAACTGGCCGTGGCACACTGGAAGGGCGGTGCCGAGCCCGACGTGATTGGCTTTGATGCCGAAGGCCACCTGGCCTGCTGGCCGCGGAAAGACAAGATGGAGCTGGGCACGCCCGAAAAACTGACAGATGTCCGCAAAAGGCCAATTGCATTGGGCGGCAGAGGCCGCCGTGCCGGGCTGGTGCATCTGTGGGCAGGGGCATGGACGGTACCGGGTGCGGTTGAGATTATAGTCTCGGTACCGAAATTCGCAGCAGGCCGACTGGCTGACTGGCTTGAGATTTCAGTTGACAAACCTTTAGAAGAGTTTCCGCTATTCTGGTTGCTTCAGAAGCAGGACGATGGCCTGACGGCTCGCCCGCTGCGCACGAAAAACGCTGAACTTCTTCATAATCGCGTACCGGGCGAAGCACGAAGCTACAGCGTTTCAGGGGTGCTGCTGGGTGGCCGGAAACTGCCTGATCTGCTGGTGGTGCCGGAAAAAGGCAAGGGCATGATCTGGCCCCGAGAAACCCTCCGCTGGGATTGAGTCCAGTGGACGATTCATCGCAATCCATCGACCCCTCGATCATTCCCTCTGGCGAAGACGCTGAAGAGATTTTGTCTGACGACAGACATATTACAAAAGGTTTCCAGGGCTGGTCGAGAAGATCGGAAATGGGTTCTTCTATTGTAAGACTTGTCCTGTCAGCATCGCTGACAACACTGGCCGTCTGGCTTTTTTCCGGCTGGCAGACCATTCACATTGCAGGCATGATCTACATGGTCGGCATTTTTTTCAACGCCCTGGTGGCTTATCCACTTGTGATCGCCTCAGAAAAGCCTGATCTTGGCTCGCCGAAGATGGCAGTGATGGCTTTTTTTGATTCGCTTGAGCATCACGGGCCGCTTTATGGTCGCATGTGGCTTTTACTGACGCCAGAGGCGCAAAATTGCCGCAGTTTTAGTAATTTTGATGGCTTCCGGCTCTATTGGAAACAAAAAGTTAAAGAGTGGCAGCACAGGGCGGGTGCATGGCCACTGACACCCGTCGTTATAAACATTTCCGATATAAACATATCCAACGATAATACCACGGCTACGGAAGTCTTATTTTCATGCCAGATTAGTGTCTTAATCAGGGGACGCCGAGCGTACGGTCCCGTTACGTCGTATGATTTTACAACAACGGTCGTTCAAAATACTAACGGCAACTGGTATCTGGCCACGGGCGATTTGCCTGATGCCCTTGCAAGTGCCGGTCAGGCCGGGTTGCCTAATGAACCTGTGGCAAACGGCCATTCGGCCGGTTGATACCTGACATTTGATAGAAACGGCGTCGGTACTTCCCGGCCACCTTCCGAGCGGCTTTGCAGCAGTGCAGCCAAAATTCCTGTTGTGAGATAAGTCCTCTCGACTGGGTATGGCGGCTTGCCGGTTTTCATCATCGATTCAATCGCTCTTGTCAGATACCCGAAATGACCAAAAGGCCGGCGATCCTCAAGTTCAAATACAGTGGCCTGTATAGCCTTTGCTTCGTCTTCAAGAGCCACGCCCCAGACTTCCCCTTCACTTGTCAGAATACCCATATGGGCGATCAAACCGTCCGTATAGCTTATTTCCCAAAGCTCATCCGTCTTTCGATAGCCTGGCA
>JBJTRR010000294.1:0-1492 GCA_046076185.1 bacterium
CGGCTGGTTCAGGCCCACAGCATCAAGCCCAGGCAGCCAAAAAAGCCCGGCACCGGCCTGAAAATGGCTGTAAGTTATTCCATCTTTTTGGTTTTGCTGCTGAGTGTTCTGATCTTTCTCAGCAGTCTCGTTTCATTCGGCAGGATGGCTCTTGGCTGAGCCAGTGTGGCCTGAAAAACACTCAGGAAGCTGTTTTTTCAGCACGGCCAATGTTGAGAACAACGCAGGTGATGTTATCGCGCGAGCGATTTTCAACAGCCAGATCAACCAGCTTCTGCGCAGCAATCTGGGGGTCAGGTTCGTCTTTGAGAATGTTGACCATTTCCTTGTCGGAAACCACACCCGAGAGGCCGTCGGAGCAGATCACAAAGCGATCGCCTTCAAGCATGGCGTAAATCTTGATCTCGGGCATTTCTGATGGAAGGTCGCGGCTGCCCATATAGCGATAAAGCACGTGGTTGTATCGATGGGTGGCGACTTCGTCCTGCCTGATGGTGCCGACATCAGCCAGAGCCTGAGCCATGGAATGATCGCGAGTCAGTTGTTCAGCCCGACCCGCACGAACACGGTAGCAGCGGGAATCGCCTACACCAACAACAAAAGCCTTGCCCTGATTCACCGAAACAGCGGTGAGTGTGGTGCCCATGCTGGAATATTGGGGCTGAAGTTTGGAAAAGGCTATGATTTCCTGATTGGTCATAACAATTGATTCTGTCAGGGCCAGTGTCAAGGCTCGCGATTTGGTTTCATCGCGAAATCGGCGGGCAAATTCATGAGGCACCACTTCCACAGCAATGCGGCTGGCGTGTTCACCACCATGCTGGCCACCCATGCCATCGGCCACGATGTAAATCGGAGCCAGGCCGGAATAGCTTGCATCAGGTGTGAAGAGATTATCTTCGTTGTGCTCTCGAAAATTGCCGCAAATTGAAACTTTGCCAAAACTTACAACGCACAAACCAAGTTGGTTGGCCGTTATTTTTGAGTCGGCATCATCAAGGTTGAGGCTGCGGGGCTCGGATCTGGATTTGAGGCCCAGTTTTTCTGTCAGTGTTTTCCACCATCGACCTATCATGAAATGCACGCTTTCATGCTCTGCACGGGTTATGTATCCCGTTGGGCGATAATAATTAAGTGTATCATATCATGGAACATGAGTTTGTTGAGTCCCAAATTCACGAAGTTTGTCTGGCAAAAGCCGGGGCGGCCCATCGCATTAAGTCATCGGTGCCAACAGCCCGGTATGTCAGGAAGATTTCTCCGGCCTCAAAGCCTGAAATCTGGCCATGATAGCGATTCATCGCTTCGATCACGCTGAAAACCCGCTTTCGGCCTGCTGGAAACTGGGTTTCGTAACAGGCAATTGAGCGAAGTTTTTTTTCAAGACAGTCGCCGATATCAGAAACAAGATAGCCTGATGATTCAGGTAACTCCAAACTGTGCAATGCTATCGGGAAACTGAGCTGATTGCTGATTGTATGCGGTGGCAGGC
>JBJTRR010000295.1:0-2663 GCA_046076185.1 bacterium
ATCAGGGCCTGAAGATTGCTGTGGCAGCCCTGGCCACATTCACGGTGCTGTTTGCCAGCACAACCTACTACTTCTACAGCGACGGATCCAAGGCTAAAGCCGCGGCCGACGCGGCAAAGAAGGCGGCGTCTGAAGCGGCAACGCAGCAGACATCGGCTGAGGAGGCTCTCAAAAACCTTGGGGTGGCATTAGGCTATGCCAACCTGAAGGCGGGCGAGGGCGGCACATTTGCCGAAGTTGATTCGATCAAGGGTGGCATCATGAAGGCCGTCAACAGCCTTCGTGCCAATGCTGAAGCCCAGATCAAGTCGAAAGTTCCTGATGCCCCCCAGGTGCGTGCCGAACTGGCCAAAAGCCAGGACTTGGCCGTGGTTCTGGAAGATCAGGAGCGGGCTGCGAATAAACTTCGTGCCAATCCTTCGGCCGATTTGAAGTCGATGGTTGAGAATCTCAACGATCTGCTCAAGTCAGCAACAGATACGGAAGTCGCTTTCTTCCTTGATAATTACAATTTGCGTAAGGCTCTGGCCAATGTGAACACGATTCACGACGGCCAGATCAAGTCTGTGCAGGACGAGCTGAAAAAAGTGAAGGACGACCTTGCCGCCGAGCAGAAATCGCACGAAGAAGGCCGGGTTGACCTGACAGAAAGCCTTGATTCAGCCCGCCGCGAAACCAATCAGAAAGACACTGACCTGGCCGCGATTCAGGGTGAACAGGCCCGCGACCGCGAAAAGCATGCGATTGAACGCAGCGACCTTCGCAACCAGATGATCAATCTGCGTGAACGCATCGAACGTAAGGAAGATGTGCTTGATGTTAAAGACGGCACAATCACTTTCGTTGATTACGGCACGAAGCAGGTTCGTCTGGATATAACCCGGGCCATGGGCATTCGCCCAACCATGCGGTTCACCATCTTCGACCGCAAGGCTGTGGGCCTGCCCAGCGATAAGCCAAAGGGCCAGATTGAAGTGACGGAAGTTGGTAACCAATACAGCATCGGCCGGATCATTGAAACCCGCGACCTGGCCAAGCCAATCGTCGCCGGCGACCTTCTCTATTCAGCGGCATGGAATGCCTCGGAGCCTCAGGAATTTGCTCTCATCGGCAAACTTGACCTGAATCAGGACAGTAAAGACGATCGCGACGACATCAAGCGTCTGATCTCATCCGCCGGCGGCAAGATTGGTTACGACTTGGTTCTTCGCAAGGGCGAAACGGTGGAAGAAGGCAAACTCTCAGGCCGAATCGCCTGGTATGTTGACGACGATCGCCCGCTTTCTGCCGAACAGCTTAACGCCCTGAGCGTGGCCGAACGTGACTTCGAAGCCCGCAAGAGCGAAGTTCTTCGCGAAGCACGCAGCCTGGGCATCCGCCCACTGCCGCTGACCCGCCTGCCCGGCACTTTGGGTTATACCTTCCGCAACCTTCGCACCAGCCCGGTGGAAGGCGTGGATCGTAAGGCCATGAAAGAACTGGCTACACCAGCCGGCCGTAAAGCCGCTGAACCAGCCGAGAAACCGGCTGATGGTGAAACGAACTCTCAGGCCGCTCCGGCAGCTGCTGCTGCCCCGGCCCAGGGTGGCTCGCAGGCCATTCCTGAATAAGGTTCAGACAACCAAAATTTTAGGGATACATCCTTCCGGGGATGTGTCCTTTTTTTATTTCTTAGCGAATCAGCCGCGAATTAAGTTCCTTGGCACCAATAAGTTCTGGCGAGCGATCAAGCACTTCTCGAACCAGCTTCAGGGCTTCGCTTTTTTCATTTCGCGTTTCCAGAACCAATGCCAGTTGCAGCTTGATATCATCTCGCCCGGGCATCAGTTCTGCTGCTTTCTTCAAGTCGGCCGTGGCAAGGTCAGCCTGGCCCTGAGCCTGATACGCAAGCCCACGCTGCAAAAGGCCTTCGGGCTGATCAGGCGTCAGGTCGAGCAAGCGGTTCAGCCGAACAATGGCCTGCATGGCCTGCCCTTTTTCACGCTGGAGCCGCGCCACGCGAAGCTGGGCAAGCTGATGATCAGGGTCGGCACTCAGGCACTGAAAATAACTCTCAATCGCCTCTTCCGGGTGCCCCTGAAGTTCCTGCATTTCACCCATTTTCAGGTGATGTTCTGCCTTGTGCGGTGCCAGGTCAATCGCCCTGGCATAATGATTCTGAGCCAGCTCAAATTCGCCCAGTGCCTTTTCCGAATCGGCCAGGCCGGCCCACACAGCGGCATCATCAGGGTCAAGCTCTGTGGCCCTTTTCCAGATCACTTTCGCATCAGCCCAGCGTTCCTGCTGATTCAGCAGCCGGCCCAGCCGCACATGGGCATCTGTCGAATTTTTGTTCAGATCCACCGCCCTTCGCAGATGAATCATCGCAAGTTCGACATCAGACGCCTGAATGGCAACCTCAGAGGCCTGAATTTCATGCCGCACAGCAGCCAACTGTGCCTGACCCGACGACCTTGACCAAGGCCGAAGCAGGCACCCCGGGCAGACAATCAACACCGCCAGACCCAGCACACTGGGCCTGCACCATTGATTCTTCGTTTTTTTCAGGCCGCCGGCTCTCCATCGCATGCGACTTGCTCTCTTTCCGCAAGACGCAATCATACCGAATTCAGCCGACTTGCCTAGCCAAAGTCACAAGTAATCAACGGGCTTCAGGTTAGAAG
>JBJTRR010000296.1:0-13971 GCA_046076185.1 bacterium
CCTTGCCGAATCATGAAAGTCACGCTGGCTTACGACCGAACCGGTCTCGACGTCGATATCAATCATGCCCATGTCGTTGGCCCACTTGAAATTCACGCCACCGAGCCCGTGGCCGACCCTGTGGCCGCAATCGCCGCCCAGCTCGCCAGCCCAACAGGCACACGCCCGCTGGCTGAACTGGCTGAAGGACGAAAATCGGCGTGTATTGTCATTTGTGATATCACCCGCCCGGTTCCCAACCGCCACATTGCCGAGGCAATGCTGCCTATCCTTGAAAATGCCGGAATTCCCCGGAGCGAAATCTTCTTTCTGGTGGCTACGGGCATGCACCGGCCATCGACCGACGCCGAGAAACTGGAGATGCTGGGCGAGGAGATTGTCGCCAATTACCGAGTCGAGGATCATTACGGCACCCGGCTTGAGGAACACGCCTATCTGGGCACGACCGATCGCGGCATTCCGGCATGGATTGACAAACGCTATGTTCAGGCCGACCTGAAAATCACCCTGGGGCTGATTGAGCCGCACCTCATGGCCGGTTATTCCGGCGGCCGCAAGCTCATCTGCCCCGGGCTTGCCGCTCTGGAAACCGTTAAAATCTGGCACGGGCCCACCATTCTTGAGCACCCCAGGGCCGATTACGGCTTCCTTGAAGGCAACCCGGTTCACGAAGAAAATACCAAGATCGCACTGCTGGCCGGCTGCGATTTCATCGTCAACGTGACAATCGCCTCCCAGCGACGAATCACCTCCGTACACGCCGGCGACATGATCGAAGCCTTCCACGAAGGTGTGCGGTTTGTTGAAAATATTGTGACTGTGCGCGTGCCCAAACCGGTAGATATTGTGGTGACGAGCTCGGCCGGATACCCTCTCGACACCACTTTTTACCAGGCTGTCAAAGGCATGACCGGGGCCCTGCCCATCGTCAAGGAAGGTGGCACCATTATCATTGCCGCTGGCCTGAAAGAAGGAATCGGCAGCCCCGAATTCCGATCTCTTTTCGAAGAAAACACCGATCTCGACCAGTTCATGACCCGCATTCTGGGGCAGGACTATTTCGTGATGGATCAGTGGCAGCTTGAAGAGCTTGCCAAGGTGCGCCGAAAGGCCCGTGTGAAGGTGGTTAGCGACGGCCTGCCTGCTGATGTGATCAGCCGGCTGTTTGTGGAATCAGCCCCATCAATTGAAGCCGCCCTGCAGGCCAGCCTGGCAGAATATGGCAACGAAGCCAGTGTGGCCGTCATTCCCAAAGGCCCCTATGTGATGCCCGTGCTTGGCGGCTGACCGACCACCATCCAGCTTCCTTTTTTGACGACTTGGGAGTATCGGACCATGTGCGGCCGCTTCACACTCGCTTCTGCTGTAACAGATCTTCTTGACCTGATTGACTTTGCAGACGATGCCCTGCCTTCGGGGCTGGCGGCCCGCTATAATATTGCCCCAACGCAGGGCGTGCTGGCCATCAGGGCCGAAAAAGAGATCGCCAAACCTCTGCCGGTCATGCTTGGCTGGGGATTGGTGCCGTTCTGGGCCGATGACCCGAAAATCGGATCGCGCATGATTAACGCTCGCAGCGAGTCAGTCGCAGAAAAACCTGCCTTTCGTGCCGCTTTGAAATACCGCCGCTGTATCATTCCGGCTGACGGTTTTTTTGAGTGGCACAAATCGGTCGAATCTAACGCAAAAACGCCCTACTGGATTCACCGCCACAATCGCAAGCCTTTTGCCCTGGCTGGTTTATGGGAGTCGTGGAATAAGGATGGCTCGGGCCCTCTTGAAACCTGCACCATCCTGACAACCCATACCAATGCCATGATGAGCATGCTGCACGACCGCATGCCCGTCATTCTTGAGCCAAAGGATTTTGACCGATGGCTGAACACCCCGCCCGAACAGGCCCGCGAGCTGACTAGCCTCTTCCACCCTGCCCCCGACGATTATCTTGAAGCCTGGCCCGTATCAAAGGCCGTGAACAGCCCGGCCAACCAAGGCCCGGAATTGATCGAACCGGCCTGACCGAATTTTTCTAAATTTTTTAAAAAAGAAGAACTTGTCAAAGCTCGGTCGGGCCGTCGCCACCGCCATTTTTGATCTGTTCCCACTCGTCCCAGCTGTAAAGCACTTCTCGGGCCGAGCCACTCTTGTATTCACCCACAATGCCATCTTCATACATATAGTCAATCAGTCTGGCGGCACGGCCATAGCCAATGCCAAGCGCCCGCTGAAGGAGTGAAGTGCTACCCCGCTGTTCGCGGATAACGACTTCAATGGCCGCTTCGTATAGAT
Organism: bacterium; assembly: GCA_046076185.1. Classification (GTDB taxonomy): domain Bacteria; phylum Planctomycetota; class Planctomycetia; order Isosphaerales; family Isosphaeraceae; genus QWQI01. The sequence continues at coordinate 2,290 of JBJTRR010000296.1, forward strand.
CATCCCGCTGCTTGAGCGCCTCGGCACCCTTGCCTCCGGCACCACCTTTAACCTGCAGTTGCACAAGCTCTTTGGAAAATTCCTGCGGATACTGCGAGAGATAATCGCAGATATGAGTCACCTCGGCGTCAGAGACATAAGTGCCCTGGCTCCGCACAAGGTGGCTTGTTCCGGGCACCAGAAAGAGCATATCTCCCATGCCCAGAAGCCGGTCAGCACCCATTTCGTCGAGAATCACGCGGCTATCGCCACGGCTTGTCACCTGAAACGCAATACGGGCTGGCAGGTTGCCCTTGATCAGGCCCGTGATGACATCAACCGTCGGCTTCTGTGTCGCCAGAATCAGGTGCATGCCCACGGCCCGCGCTTTCTGGGCAAGCCGCACAATATGGCTTTCAACATCCTTAGGCGCCGTCATCATCAAATCTGCCATTTCGTCGGCGATGATCACGATATACGGCATGTAGGTTGGAATCTTGGCCTTCTCTTCTTCATCCTCGGGCCGCAGTCGATCATAAATTGCTTCAGGGCCCAACATATTATATGTCTGGATGTTACGCACACCTACACGAGCCAGGAAGGCATAGCGTTCGTCCATCTTTTCGCAGGCCCAGGCCAGCAGGCCTTCGGCCTTCTTCATGTCGGTCACGACCGGATGCATCAGGTGCGGAATCTGCTTGAACTGTGAAAGCTCGACCATTTTCGGGTCGATCAGCAGCAGTTTCACCTCGTCAGGCCGCTTGGTCATGAGAATCGAGATGATCATGGCATTGAGACAGACCGACTTACCCGTGCCGGTTCGGCCGGCGATCAGCAGGTGTGGCATCTCGGCCAGGTCATAAGCCAATGCCGCCCCTTTGACATCCTTACCCAGAAAGAGCGGAATTTTCATCCGGTTCATCCGCTCGCCCAGGCTGTTGACAATCTCAATCAGCTTCACCACGCCACGCCGCTCGTTTGGCACTTCAATGCCAACCGTGCTTTTACCGGGAATAGGTGCAATAATACGCACATTCTGCACGGCCAGGGCACGGGCCAGGTCGTCGGCCAGGCCCACGATACGGCTCACGCGAAGGCCCGCCTCAAGCTCGATTTCAAACTGCGTAATCACTGGCCCTGTATCAATTTGCACCACTCGAACCTGGTGCCCGAATTCGGCAATCGTCTGCTCAATCACCTGGGCCCGTTCCTGCAGCCTGTCTTCATTTTCCTGAATCGGCGGCGGCGGCTGTTCCAGAAGGCTGAACGGCGGCAACAGAAAATTGCTGTTTTTTGAAGTCGATGGAACCGATGAGGCTTTGGCTGGAACCGAAGAACTACCCGGCATGCCGGCGGGCAACGCCGGTCCACTCAGGGCCGGCTGCATGGCTGGTGTGCGAACCCGGGTGGCCGATGCAAAATTGGGTGCCGGGGGTGCAGCCGGTTTCCGATCAGCCGTTGTTGAATCAAGCGGCTGACGAACCACAGGAGCAACGGCCCGGCCCGCTGAAGAGGATGCCCGGCCACTTGATGAACTGGCCCGGCCGCCGAATGATGGCGGCTGCGGCAACCTGATCCGAACATTGGGGATAAAACCGGCAAGATAGGCCCTGATGGCAGCCGGCCAGCGAAGCAGCCCGTTGATTTCGGCCACAGGCCAGAGAACCAGAAATTCCCATGCCAGATTCAGGCCCAGCAGGGCGCAGGCAATAATCGCCAGACTGCCGCCCAGACGCCCCAGATGAAGCTGTGAATAAAGATAAAAAGCCGCACCCAGAAAGCCGCCGGGGCCCACCGGTGTGGTGGGCTGAATATCAGGAAACCAGCGAGAGAGGCATGCACAAACCGCAGCAACCAGCGGCGGAACGCCTGCAACGCCCCAGCCCCAGCTGGCAATCGGCCGATTCCTGAAAAAAAGCAGGGTGGCCGAGGCACCAGCGACCAAAAGCACCACCGAGCCATAACCAATCGACTCCATCAGATGATGGGCGACAATCGCACCAACCGGCCCACACTGATTACGAGGCGTCGGGTTATTCGGATAAACGGATTTGCCGGGGGCATCTGCCGGATCGTACGTCGCGAGGGCCACTCCGGTGAAAATCACCAGAATGCCAAGCAAAAGCGATCTGCCGTATCGTGAAATGCCCTTGTGATCGATCATCCTGAGCCGATCCCCCCCCATCGTCATCTGACTGATTCAATGGCAATCCATGCCTTGAATTAAATCATTTTATCCTGAATCGCCAAATGACTGAAGGCCGATTCCAAGTTAGTTCATTGCTTTGCAATCCTCGTTTGTTGGAAACAAATGGCGACGCACTGCCGAAGTCGAAAAAAGGCGCCATACCAGCAACCACAGCGGTCGTGCGCCCTCCCAATTTGCCGCAGAGGCTGACAAAATAGCCACGGCCTCAGGTTTCCTGATAATACCGGTTCCCGGTCATTCATGTTTGTCAGTGTTGGGCTGGATACAAATAGTTACCCTGATTCAGCTTATCAAAAGTTATAATTATTCAGTGGAGAGCATCGTAGGTGAACCGTCTTTTTCCGGAGAGCTGAATCATGACAACCATAGGTGCTGACACTGGCGCGGGCGGCCAGATTCAGGTTCTTCTGGTTGAAGACGATCCGGAAATTGCACGCCTGTTAGGTGAGTTTCTGCAGGAAAACGACCTGGCGGTGACATGTGTCATGGACGGACTTCATGCCCTGCGCAGGATTGAAAAAACCAGCTTTTCCGTGATCCTGCTCGACCTCATGCTGCCTGGCGTGCCCGGGCTTGAAGTGCTTGACCGTATCCGCCGCACCAGCCAGACACCTGTCATAATACTTACGGCCATTGGCGAGGAAACTGACAAAATCGAAGGCCTTCAGCGCGGTGCTGATGACTATCTTGTCAAACCATTTTCGCCGCGTGAACTTCTGGCACGAATCCAGAGCCTGCTGAGGCGCAGCGGCTATCGCAGCGAATCGCCAACGCAACGCATGGAATTTCAGCCACTGGCGATAGATTGCCAGTTTCGCGATGTTTCAATTGAAGGCCAGAAAGTGCCTCTGACAGATCAGGAATTTGAAACACTGCTGCTGCTGGCTCGAAATATGGGCCGGGTTGTAACTCGCGATGAAATGTCGAAAATACTGATGGGCCGGCCATCTCGTACTTTTGACAGAGCCATTGATATCCGTATGAGCCGGCTTCGTGCCAAAATTGCGCCCTGGGGTGAATGTATTCGCTCAGTACGCGGAATGGGCTATGAATTCATTCCGCCTCATGAAGTGAAAGCACAAAAAACAGATTAATACCGGAGATTCAGAAAAAACAAATGAAATTTCATTTTTCACCGCTCTCTTTACAGCGACGCATATTCCTCATGCTTCTGGCATGTGTGGCACTGTGCGCACTTGTATTAAGCCTTCTGGCCGATATTGAATTTCGAAACCGTGGCCCGGCCATGTTTCATCATGGCAGCCTGCGTTTTTTTGCAGCTGAATTTGAGCGACTCTGGAAATCGGGAAAAGCTGAAGAAATTCAATTACAGATTAATCAGCTTGGTGAAATTCAGCACAGCCGATTTCAGTGGCTTGATAAAAACGGAAAAGACCTTCTGGGTAACGATGATTTTTCTGAAATTCGCTTGAATCAAGAAAATGAAATTGAGAAGCGTGGCGGGCCCAGAGGCCGAAGGGGCATGAGAGATAACCGAATCGAACCAGTTTACTCTTACAGAACCGGTAATGCCGGATTTCTCGCCATTTCGCCCTCGGCTGAATTTTATCTGGTCCACTGGGTTCCACCACCGCGTCCCTGGCCGGCCATGCCGCTTTTTCTCAGTATTACGGCGATTCTGGTGGTTTTTGGAATTCTCATCTCGCGCAATATTGCAAAACCGGTCACCCGCCTGAGCCAGACAATGGATCAATTCGGCTCAGGTGAATTGGCAGCCCGCAGCGATATTCAAAGATCCGACGAAATCGGCCAGCTTGCCAGTTCGTTTAATGCCATGGCCAGCCGAATTGAAACCGACTTCAGCCGTGAACGCAGAATGGTGCGCAATATGGCCCATGAAGTGCGCACTCCGCTCACGCGAATGCTGCTTCTACTGGAACGAATCAGTTCAGGCAGAAATACAATCGCTGCCATTGAGCAAATGGAATCAGAAATCCAGCAGCTTTCAAGAATGCCCGAAAAACTCATGGAATTAAGCGATATTGAGCAGGGCCGGGCAAAAATGGAACATCAACCAGTTGACATTCAATTATTTCTTGAAAGCACGATTGAAAAAATGCAATTGATTGCATCTGACAAAAAATGCTACTTGAAATTCAATTTCAATTCTATTTCAGACAGTGATGATTTCAGCACTGACCCGGAACTTCTCGCCCATGCCGTAGAGAACATCATTGACAATGCTATTCGCCATTGCCCTGAAAACTCAGAAATCATAGTTCAGTGCGAAAACCAGCCAAACGACCGAATGACGATTGAAATCTCTGACACTGGTCCGGGCGTGCCGGAAGAAGACCTGCAGCGAATTTTTAATCCATTCTTTCGCACTGACCAGTCACGAAACCAGAAAACCGGTGGCCTGGGCCTGGGGCTTGCCATTTCAAAAAGCATCATCGCCGCGCTTGGCGGCAGCATTGAAGCCCGAAACAACAACCCAGGCCTGACCATCACAATCACGCTACCCGCCTGTTTTCATACAGGCGGGGAAGACCCTGATTCGCGAGATTAAACCAGCTTTGCACCCGGTTTGTCGGTTTCAACAATAAACGAAGCCCCTGTCGTTACCGGCGCATTCTTTTCTGTCACCTTTTCAACAATTCTGTAATCGCTTCGCCAGTTGTCAGGTGTCACCGTGCAAAGCACATACCCTCTCTGGGTATTGAAATAACGCACGCCGGGGTTGCGCGACTTGAATTTGTCCAGATTCGGCACCACGGCCGACCCATTGCCTCCGCTTGAAATCGATGTACCCACAAATTCCGTTGCCACCACCGGCGACTCAGGTTTTGTGTCGTCCACATGCAGGTCATTTACCCAGTTCGAATGAATATCGCCGGTAATCACCACCGGATTCGGCAACCGCCGGCTGGCAATGAAGTCCATCAGGCTTTCTCGTTCGGCCAGGGCGCCGGGCCACTGATCCATCGAGTAAGCTGCATCGTCATTACGCGAAATATTGGCCACGCCCATCATCACCTGCTGGGCCAGCACGTTCCATTGCGATGTCGATTGCAGAAGGTTCGACTTCAGCCAACCGCCCTGTTTTGAGCCCAGAAGCGAGTTGGTCGGCTTGCGGGCCTCTTCATTCAGCGGGCTTGACCGGTCGCCGTTGGGCTGGTCTGTGCGATATTGCCGCGTGTCAAGCACCATAAAGTTTGCAAGCTGGCCGAAGCTGACTGACCGGTATAGTAGCATGTCAGGGCCCTGCGGAATACTGCGACGCCGCAGCGGCATCATTTCATAATAGGCCTGATAGGCATTGGCCCGGCGTTTCAAAAATGAAACCGGGTCTACGCCTTTCTCTTCTGAAATATCAGCGGCACAGTTGTTATCAAATTCATGGTCATCCCACGTTACCAGCCAGGGGCAGGCGGCATGCATGGCAGAAAGTTGCTCGTCGAGCCGATATTGCGAATGCCTGATGCGATAATCGTCAAGCGATTGAATTTCATCCCCCTGGTGCTTGCGCACAAGATTATCCTTGCCCTTATACTCGTAAATGTAATCGCCCAGATGGATCACCAGATCCGGGGCCTGCTTCAGCATATCTGCATAGGCCGTGAAATAACCCTGCTCATAATGCTGACAAGACGCAAATGCAAATTTGAGCTGATCGGCCAGTGCATCGCGGCCTGGTGTGGTGCGGCTGCGGCCAACACGGCTTTTGGCATCGCCGGCGGTAAATTGAAAATAATACCATGCGGCAGGCTTCAGGCCTTCCACCTCAACATGCACGCTGTGGCCAAGCTGCGGTGAAGCAATCATTTTGCCTTGCCGCACCACTTTTGTCATGCCTTCGTCTTCTGCAACCGCCCACGAGACTTCGACAAGGTCGGGGCCCATTCCGCCCGATGGCTCAAGTGGTTTTGGTGCCAGCCGCGACCAGATCACAAACCCGCTGGATGAAGGATCGCCCGAAGCAACGCCCAGCGCAAACGGGTCGCCCTCAAATTGAGGCTGCCGCACGACTCTCGCTTCGGCCACCTGATTGAAAGACGTCATCGATGCCAGTGCCGAGCAATAAGCCAGCCAAAGCCTGCGATTCATGCCACCGGCCAAACGAATTGATTTTTCCAGCCCCTCAAGTTTCCTGCTCATCATGACTTTCCCCTTGGGTTTAATCTCTCGGCTGATCACAAAATTTGCCGTGAAACGGCTATCATCACAGCATGGTATTCAAACGATGGCACGAACGCCACCAACATCTTGAAATTGATTAACAATTCATCAGGGCTTCTCGTTTTCATCATCATTGGCGGGAATGGGCACAACCGAAGCAGGAGCTGAAACGGCTGGCCTGGCTGAAGGTGGCATGACAAAAGGTTTGATGATCATCCATGTGCCCACCAGCAGCAAAAAACCGGCATAAATGCGCTGAAGACCGGCCTGCGAAAGCCCAGCCACCAGGCGGGCCCCGACATACGTTCCAAAAAGCATGCCGGCAGCAATCATTCCGCCCAAAACCGGCTTCAGCTCGCCCCTCTTGTAGTATTCAATCACCCCCAGAATGCCCACAGGCCACATGATGGCAAACAGGCTTGTGCCTGTGGCCGTTTTCTGGTCAAGGCCATAGCCCAGCACCAGTATGGGCACAACGATAAGCCCGCCACCAATCCCGAACATACCTGCCGCCACACCCGCGACCAGCCCCAGGGCCAGCCCTGTCAGAATCAATTGAATTTCCATCGTTCAGCTAATCTCCAGGCTTCTTTGTGTCATTCACTCTGGTTTTGAACAGCCAAACTGGCCAGAACAGCAGCGGCAGCAATGGCGGCCGTTTCAATTCGCAGGATATGCTCTGCCAGTTTCAGGCAATGATATTGGCCTGATCTTAGCACAGTTCGCTCGCGATCCGACCAGCCCCCTTCCGGGCCGATCAAAACAAGCAACGTTTTCTCCAACGCCGCCTGGGGCAGCGTCTGTCCGGCTGGCAGCCCCTCGCGATCAGCCCAGTAAACCACTGGCGCACCCGAGCCGCCGGGTGTTTCAGCCAATAACGCGGCCACTGATACGGGCGAGTCAATCTGCATTAACTTATTACGCCCACACTGCTTGCACGATTCAATCACAAGCTGTCGCAAACGGTCGATTTTAGAATCGCGAGGGTCAACCACCGAACGATCGCACCTCAGCGGCACCAGGCGATCAACACCCAGCTCCGTCGCTTTTTCCACCAGCCAGTCGAACCGATCGCCTTTTGGTACGGCTGTTGCGATGACGATTTCAGGCCGGTTCGCGTCTCTATCTTTATGATCGCCAGGTGAATGGGCACGCAGCAGGCAATGGTTCCTTCCCCATTCAACCACTTCACACATCCACGATTGCCCCCTGCCATCAAAGGCTTCCACCCTTTCACCAGCCTCAACCCGGCGCACATTCACAAGATGGTGGGCTTCCTCACGGCCAAGGTCGATCAGCCCGTCACTGGGCCCTTCAGGTGCAAAAACTCGAAGCATTGCGTAGTAAAATCCTTGAACGGTTTTGAAAATCAGCCGAACACGGAGATCCGATTTTTCCGATAAATGGATGTGTGCGGGCACGCCAGTCGCCCGTCAGCCTGGCACATTATAACGCAAAAAGGCAAATAGGCTTGAGTTCCTGTCAGACAGACCAGCTTCTGAATCAATTCAAATGGCCGAACGGGCCAGTGGGCCAGCCTGTGCCCGCTGTTCAGGAATGGTTTGATTTGCCAGTCTATGAACCGGTCTGGGAGCATGTCAACAACTGGCTTTCAGGCTGCAAAACACCCGCCGGAACCTGGCGCATCACTGCCGGCGAAGGTTGCGGTAAGACATTACTTTGCAATGAGATAAGAACAAGAAACAGGCACCGGAGGTTAAAACTCATTCACGCCGAATTCAAGGCTGGCGAGACGATCAGCCATGCACTTCTGCTCCACGCATGGTCAAAAAAAATTCAACCGCATGTGGAATTACCGGAATGGGTGACAGCCGGTGATAAACTTATGGAATGGCTTGATTTAGCAATCGAATGCCTTTCCCTTCAAGGTTACTTCGTGAGACTGGCGGTGGAAGCCGACCGGCTTGATCGCCAGGCCGCCGACCTGGCCCGGCAACAGCAGGCTTTGTTTCTGTGCCGCGAACCATTCCGCGGTCTGTCGGGCAGCGAATCCCCGATTTTGCCGCCATGGTCTGAGGGCGATATCGCTGAAGTCCTTTGCCAGATGGTCTTTGAATCAGACACCCCGAAGCCTGGGCCTGGCCATCTCTGGAGTCTCACTAGGGGCTGCCCACGCGATGTGATCAGCCTGTTGGTGTCTGGCGAAGGATTAATCCACAGCAGGTTGATTCATTAAAGCCAAATTGATTTTAACCCTATGTTAATTCGAAAGATACGACAACAAACAGCCGGGCTTGAAACTGGGCTCGGCCCGAGACGAGCAGATGTCGTAAAAGTCAACATTTTCAGGAGACGAAAATCGAACGGCCCTGATTGATCTGGTAAATGAGAACGGTTTATAGTTCAATAATCGAATCAGCGACACATCGACCTGAGAAGATTCGCGATCGGCCTGAAGATCGAAAAATGAGTTCAACTTCTGCAGACAGCCAGGAATCACCTGATTTACGCAACCCCCATTTGGCTGCATTTCTGGCATGGCTGCTTCCGGGCCTGGGGCATTGGTACCAGCGTCGCTATTTTAAGGCCGTCGTTTTTGGATCATGCGTGATCGGGCTATACCTGACCGGCCTGTGGGTCGGCCGGGGCATGGTGGTTTACTGGACATGGATCAACCCGCTGCGCGACTCAGAAAATTTCAGGCTCTCATTCATCTTCCAGTCATTGGTTGGCGGATTCACACTTCCGGGAATGTTTCAGGGCCTCCTGCTCTATTTCAATATTCCACCGGTTCTTGACGGCTGGATGGCTGCCCCTCCGCAGGATGTTGTCAACGGCCTGCATCCGAAAATCGGCAAATTGGTAGAGATTGGCACGATTTACACGGCCGTGGCCGGGCTTTTGAACATGCTTGCAATCATGGACGCTTTCGGCGGGCCGGTCAAATATGCCGAGCCCGAGAACGATCAGGCGACAGAATCAGCGAGATCGACCGGAGCGGAAACCAAGTGAACCCGGCCAACTGGAACAGCTACGTTTTTCTTGCAGCGATTGTGCCGGCGATCAGTGCCGTTTATGCGGCCACGCGGTCTGAAATTCCACGCGTCATCATCATTAACACCATCGCACTTTCGCTTAAAATCTTTGGTACGCTTTTTGTCGTAACGGCAATGTTATTGCTCATTAATGCCTGGTAAGCCATTTACTGCCAGTGCTCGACTCTCATATGGTCGAACCCGTTTTGTTTTGAATATAATTATAATTAAGGGCTAAGAACTGAGATATTTTCGCAAAAACCAGCGAATCAAGCAGGGGTCACTGCGGCATGTTCCAAAAGACAATTTCTCAAAAGCTGTTTCGCTTCACAAGTTTAATTACCTCCAAACCATTGCTGTGTTTAATGTTAGCTCTTACTGGATGTGGTAAGGAATCGGCCGGGCCGGCACCAGCGAATACACCTGTGGCCAAAGCCAAAAAACCGGAATTGCAGAAAACTGTTGATGCACCTGCGGAAAAGAAAAAACCCGGTGGTGAAGGGCGAATGGTGGGCGACCGTCTCTCAGGTGTTCAATCCACCGTTTCAGGCACCCCCAGGGCAAGCCAGGACCCAAGCCCATTCAAATTTACCGAGATCACCAAAGAAGCTGGCATTGATTTCGTACATGTATCGGGCATGACCGAAAAAAAATATTTCCCCACAGCCAATGGGTCAGGCGTAGCTCTGATTGACGCCGACAACGATGGCCTGCTTGATATTTACTTCCTGACCAATTGCCCCCTGCCGGTTGATAAGAAAATGGCACCTTCCAACAAGTTTTACAAAAATCTGGGCAATGGCAAATTCAAGGATATGACAAGTGAATCAGGGCTTGGCTATCGAGGATTCACGCACGGAGCCATCGCCGGCGACATTGATCGCGATGGTGATCAGGACATTTTTCTGGCCACTTTTGAAGACAATCGCCTCTTCCGCAATAACGGCAAGGGCGTTTTTGAAGATATCACCGAAAAGGCCGGTATCAAGCCCGGCAAATACTTTTCAAGCGGCGGCGCCATGTTAGATTACGACAATGACGGCGATCTTGACATTTATGTTTCAAATTATGGCACATGGGATATCAAAACCGACGACAATTTCTGTGGTGATGTCGAAAACAATCTTCGCTATTATTGTTCTCCCCGATCCATTAAATCGGTTCCTCACCTGCTCTATCGCAATAATGGCAACGGAACTTTTACAGACGTTGCCAAAGAAGCCGGTGTCGGCCGCGACGATGGGCATGGCTTTGGCGTTGTCACAGCCGATGTTAATGGCGATGGCCGTGTTGATATTTATGTTGCCAACGACATGAATCCGAACTTCCTTTTTCTCAACAAGGGTGATGGCACTTTTGAAGATGCCACTGAATTTTCAGGGGCGGCATTTGATGTCAAGGGGCAGGCACAATCAGGCATGGGGATTGATGCCGAAGATTTTGATGGAGACGGCCGATTTGACCTTTTTGTGACCAATTTCGCCAATGAATACAACACGCTTTATCAAAACATGAATAACAATGGATTTTATGATATTACCACGTTTGTCGGCTTATCGGCCGACTCGATGCCGCAGGTCGGCTGGGGCTGCGGGCTGATCGACTTTAACAGCGATGGCTGGCCCGATGTCTTTGTTTCCAACGGCCACGTTGATAACAACCGGGCCGGTGTCAGTTACGAGCAGCACCCGCTCATCTGGGCCAATGTGCCGGTCAGTGGCCGGGAACTGGTGGTGAAAAATTCAGGGGCTGGGGCCAACGAGCGGCGAAAGCGGCGATTCAAAATCGCAACACGCGATGCCGGCAGTTATTTTGATTCAGGCCATGTGGGCCGGGGCGTTGCTTTTGGCGACCTCGACAACGATGGTGATATGGACATTGTGGTGAACCACAAGGACGCCGCCCCGGCGATTTTGCGAAACGACACACCGATCGGGAAAAACCACTGGATCAGGTTCATCCTGAAAGGCGGTAAATCGAATCCGGAAGCGATTGGCGCCCGTGTTGAAATTCAGATCGACCCGGAAAACCAGATCACCCGACAGGTGAAGGACGGAGCCAGCATGCTTTCGGTAAGCGATCGCCGGCTGCTGATTGGCCTGGGTGAAAAGTCGCCGATTGTTAAAGCACGGATCTTCTGGCCATCGGGCATTATTTCTGATCATGCGGGCCTTGAAGTTGATAAAACGCACGAAATTCGTGAACCTGCCGGCCAGGCCGCTGCCGAGAAATCAAAGATCGAGAATTCCAAATAAGGCTATTTCCAAATTCCAAGATGATAATCGGACGGATGCGTTTCGAATTTAGACGTTGAATTTTATGGTTAAAGTCTATTGAATCTAAACCGTCACCCTTTGC
>JBJTRR010000297.1:0-1259 GCA_046076185.1 bacterium
GCCAGTTGAAGTCGCCCATGAAGCCGTCGTTACGGCCCGTCATCACAAATGAGAGGAGCGGTCTTTTACCTGACTGCGACTGTTGACTGCTCATCTGTGGAGAGATCTCAGGGTATTTGGGACACATTCAATCGGGTGAAGTCTGGTCTGGTTCATCACCCGACTTACTATATAGTTTTTAATATAGCAAAGGCCTGTATGTCCAGTGCAGTTTTTTTGAAACAAACGGCTGTACAATGATTTACGGATGGGCATGGGTGGATATACCATTCTTATCAAATTTATTACAGGAACGACAGTCTTTTGCGTTAAAATTCGTTGACTGGTTCTCAAACATGCCTGGCAACCGTTCAGCCTCCTGATCGATTGCCGTCTGTTCGCCAAACCCTGCCACATTCACCCATTGGAGCAAATTCATGCGTAACTTTCTAACCAAATTCGCTTTATGCCTGAGTGTCAGCCTATCCATGCTGGTTCTCGCCCGGGTTTCGGCCGACGAACCCAAGCCGCCACAAGGCTTCAGGGCGATTTTTAACGGCCGCGACCTTTCCGGGTGGTATGGCCTTAACCCGCATGCCGTGGGCAAGGCCACCGGCGAAAAAAAGGCGGCCAACCTGAAAAAACAGCGGGAAGAGTTCCCCAAAAACTGGACAGTTTCTAACGGCGAACTGATTAACGACGGCCACGGCCCGTATGCCACGACCGACGAAGAATTTGGCGATATCGAGCTACTGATCGAATACAAAACCGTACCTGGGGCCGATAGCGGCATTTATCTCAGGGGGGCTCCGCAGGTGCAGATCTGGGACTGGAACCAGAAATTTGACCCAAAGGCCCCCACTCGCAGACCACATCTGGGCTCGGGCGGGCTTTTTAATAACACTCCAGACAAGCCTGGCCGCGACCCGCTGGTGCTGGCCGACCGGCCGTTCGGCGAATGGAACCAGATGCGCATTCGCCAGATCGGTGACAAAACCACAGTCTGGCTGAATAATAAGCTGGTGGTCGATAATGCCGTGATGGAAAATTACTATGATCGAAGCAAGCCGCTGCCTGCCCGCGGGCCGATCATGCTGCAAACCCACGGCGGAGAGATTCGCTGGCGAAATATCTTTGTCAAGGAACTTTCAGCGAAATAAAGCTGAAACCTGGCACCGTCGAATGAAATGACAAGCGAAAACCGGCTGACTCATTCCAAACCGGTTTTCGTCTTTATTTCATGCGTTGCTCACCAGCAAATCCCTCACATTTGGCATATT
>JBJTRR010000298.1:0-2183 GCA_046076185.1 bacterium
TCTGATTCCCGGCGAGCGCACCGAACGACCCATGATGGCCTGCCTGGCCTACGAGGAACTTCTGCGGGCCTATCCCGTAAATATTCTTTGTGCTGGCATTGGCGAAAACGGCCACCTGGCTTTTAACGACCCGCCGGTGGCTGATTTTCTCGACCCGGTGAAGATCAAGCTGGTGCGGCTTGACCCCGTCTGCCGCCAGCAGCAGGTGAACGATGGCTGCTTCCCCACGATTGATGTCGTGCCCAAACATGCCTTTACCCTGACAGTGCCTGCCCTTATGGCCGCGCCCGTGGCCTGTGTGGTGGTGCCGGGGCCACTGAAACGGGCGGCCGTGAAGGGGGCCCTGTTCGGGCCAATTGATGAACAGAACCCGGCCACTTTTTTGCGCACACATGCCGGTGCATTGCTTTTTCTTGACAGGGATTCGGGAGCCGACCTGATCTGACTTGACGTGCTGCCGGGCAAGAGACTTCAAGCAAGTGGCCAACTAAAGCAGGGGTAGGAAGATGCGCCTGATTGACCCGATTGTGGAAATGCTTTGGAGCATGCCAACCTTCATCATTTTGATGGGCGTGGGCATTCTGTTTTCGGTCTGGAGCAAATTCATTCAGTTCCGGGCGATCACGCACGGCATCGCGGTGCTTCAGGGTAAGTATGACGATAAGAACGACCCGGGAGCCATCAACCACTTTCAGGCGCTTTCAGCTGCCCTTTCCGGAACGGTGGGGCTGGGCAATATCGGCGGCGTGGCTCTGGCGATTTCAATGGGTGGCCCTGGTGCGCTTTTCTGGATGTGGGTCACAGGTTTTCTGGGCATGGCCATCAAGGCGATGGAAGTCACGCTGGCCATGATTTATCGCGATGTGACCGACCCTGACAACCCCCGTGGCGGGGCGATGTATGTGGTGACACGCGGCCTTGGGGCCAATGCCGGGCCGGTTGGCCGGGCCCTTTCGTGGTTGCTGGCCGTCTGCTTCTGCCTGACGGTGCTGCTGGCCACCATGACGGGCGGCAACATGTTTCAGTCGGCCAATGTGGCGATGATCACCACGCAATATTTCGGTATTCCGGGCATTGTCACGGGCATCATTCTGGCTGTGGGCACGGCGGTGGTGATTCTTGGCGGCATTCAGCGCATTGGCGATGTGGCCGGCCGACTGGTGCCGCTGATGTGCGGCCTGTATCTGCTTTCAGGCCTGGCGGTGCTGGTTGTCAAATCAGCCGATGTGCCCGCTTTGCTGGCCATGGTGGTGCGAGAGGCTTTCTCACCGACCACCGCCCAGGGTGCATTTCTGGGGGCCACGGCCTGGTTTGGCCTGACAACCGGCCTGCGGCGGGCCCTGTTTTCAAACGAAGCGGGGCAGGGCACCAGCCCCATGGCACACTCAGCCGCCAAAACCCGCGAGCCCGTGCGTGAAGGCATTGTGGCAGGGCTTGAGCCTTTTGTTGATACGTGCGTGGTCTGCACGCTGACGGCCCTTGTGATTCTTGTCACAGGCACATGGAATCGGGAGTCGATGGGGCTTTTGAAGGGTGAGGTGAAGGTTGTCAGCGAAAACGGTGTGACCCGCGTTCAGGGCCCGGCAAGTGTTGATGCCTTGCCAGTGCCGGCAGGTGAATCGGCATGGATTGAGGGGCAAAACTTCTTTTTGATTGGCCAGGTGCCCGAGGTGCAGGCCAACACTGGCGACAAGCTGGTAAAAATCAAGGGTTCGGTTGTGGCACAGGGCGGCAGTCTGGCCATTCAATGGGCTGAACCGCTGCCCGGCTCGGAATTAAAGGGCGAGCCGGCCGTTTATCGCGACCTTCTGGGCGCTGCCCTGACGGGGTTGGCCTACGACCGTGCGATACCGGGCCTGGGAAAGTGGATGGTGACACTGGTCTGCTGGATGTTTGCCTATTCCACGCTGATTTCGTGGAGCTTTTACGGCGAAACGGCAAGCGTTTTTCTGTTCGGCAAATATGCCGTTATGCCATACCGGCTGATTTATTGCCTGGCCACGGCGGCAATCACCCTGCCGGGGATGATTGAGACCGAGAAGGACCTGGGCAATCTTTCGGATCTTGGCACAGGATTCATGCTGCTGGCCAATGTGCCGATCATTCTGATCATGTCGCCAAGGGCCATCAAAGCCCTGAGAGAATACCTTCGCAAGCTTGATGCCGGAGCCTTCGGCGGCGGG
>JBJTRR010000299.1:0-5338 GCA_046076185.1 bacterium
TCCGGAACGCCATTTCATACGCACTGATCCGTGCCGAAATTTCAGGATCTCTGACAGTGTCAAGCCTGAGCCGATTCAGCCTGTTAATAGCCGAAAGACTCTCCTTTTGCAAATTCTCGTCAACCCCATCCGGATTTGAAAGAAACAAGACCGGATCTCCGGCATTTCGAAATTGCACTCCGTTAAATACCGTAGGCAAAAAGCCCGACCCCCAATTGGAATTACCTCCCGATGGCCCCTTTTTGCCTGAACTGAAAACGATGAAACCCGGTAAATCACGTGTTTCTGCGCCCAAGCCATAAAGTGTCCAAGCCCCCATACTCGGACGCCCGAATTGCTGGCTTCCGGTATTCATCATGATCTGTGCAGGTGCATGATTAAATGCATCGGTTTTCATTGATCTTAAAATTGTTATATCATCAGCAATCGTTGCAAGATGAGGTAATAGTTCTGATATTTCCTGACCACTTTTTCCATGCTTTGCAAATTTAAACTTGGGCCCCAACAGTTTTGAGTTCGGATTTATGAATGCGGCACGATAACCTTCCAAAAGCTCTTTTGGAGGAAGCTGCCCATCATATTTTGACAGCTGTGGTTTATTGTCAAAAAGTTCGAGATGACTTGGCGCACCAGCCATGAAAAGGTAAATAACATTTTTGGCTTTGCCAGGAAAGTGAGCGTTTTTGGGCTTGAGTGGGTCGATCCCACTGGCGACCTCTGCTTTTATTGATGAATCAGCCCCCATGACCGAATGAAGCGCCATAGTTCCCATCCCTACACCGCATTCATGAAAGAACCAGCGTCGAGATACAGCTTGTGCCATGGTTGATTTAATTCGATTCAACGCATTCTCTTTGAAATTCATCGTTTTTTCCTTCGCAAGCCAAGCTGTTTTGTCAGAGAGAGCGCAAGACTATTCACGGGTGATTGTTTCATCCAGGTTCAATAGCACACGGCTCACGGCTATCCATCCAGCAAGTTCAGCTGTATTTTCCATTCCCGGGTTTTCCACCCCATTCGCTTTTTCAGCTCCAGCAAGCAACATCGCTTTTTCCGGAGTTGTCTTGAATTGCCTGACCGTATCAGTCTTTAACTGTAAAAGTACTTTTAATTCCTCTTCTGATGGCATTCGTGATACGCATCGGCGAAATGCAAAGGTTGCCTTGTCAAGATCGCTCAAACCTCCCTCTTTCAGCGTTTTTGAGCCAAGAGCCCGTGCAGCTTGGGTGAATGTCGTTTCATTCAGTGTCACCAAAGCCTGCATCGGCGTGTTGGATCGCGATCTTCTGACACATGAAAAATCCCCATTTGGTGCATCAAATATCTGCAGTGCTGGATAAGGCACGGATCGGTATCGAAAAGTGTAAAGCGACCTTCGATAACGGTTTTCACCTTTTTCCTCGCGCCAGACCTTCGGCCCGTAACTCACTGGCGGTAGAAAAAGGAAGTCGGGTGCAGGTGGAAAAACACTCGGCCCACCGATAGCCGGGTTCAATAGACCGCTCGCTGAAAGGGCAATATCTCTCACCATTTCGGCATCCACTCTCACGCGTGGCCCTCTGGCCAAAAGGCGATTGAACGGATCTTTCTGCAAATGAGCTTCAATCACCCGTGAGTCTCGCTGGTAGGCTGCAGAACTCGTAATCAACCGGTGCATGTGTTTCAGACTCCAGCCATTTTCCATCAACTCGACAGCTAGCCAGTCGAGCAATTCCGGATGACTCGGCGTCTCTGCCTGACTTCCCAGATCTTCTGAAGTGGCGACCAATCCTGTTCCAAAATAAGACTGCCACAAACGATTGACAATGGATCTGGCCGTTGTCGGAGATTTCTCACTGGCAACCCATTGAGCAAACTGCAGTCTTGCTGGAAGTGACGACTGAAATTCACTGGAATTTAAGAAAGCCGGAATGCCAGGTTTCACTGTTTCACGTGGTTTCAAAAAATCGCCTCGCTCCAGCCGATGGGTCATCCGTGGTTCCAACCTTTCCGCCAGCACCATTTGTGATGAACCCTGTGGGTGCTCTCGCCATGCAGATTCAATCTGATCGTTTGATTCTTTCCATGAATCAACCGTAGTCCGATAATGGCTGAATATGGTTTCCCATTGCGGGCGAGTGCGCTTCGAAGGTTCAATCGCTAAAACTTCGCGAACCCGGGCTGGAATTTTGTCAGCCTTTGCTTTCGGATTATCACTCACCGCAAATCGAAATCGCCCGAGATTATTATTCTGATTGTCATCGGAATTCCAGCCACCATGGCTTTGATTCAGTTTCACTGTTATGATGGCCCCATCAGGGTATTCAACTGGCTTTTCAAGCTGAAAAACAGCCTGGCGTGGTACATTTGACCGGCCAAGGCCCAGGTCTGTCGTCCACGCCGTTTCCGGTTTTCCATCAATGGCATATCCAACAGGCCCGGTCACTCGTTTTTTGCCAGTTTTATCATCAAAAGCATTATCAAGCGGTTTCTCTGCCGGATTGGCGTCCGAAGTCGCCTGCACAAGCCTGACTTGTCTGGCCTCATCAGGCTTGCCTTTGGGGCCAATTAATACGGTGATCTCTGACAAACCAAAAAGCCCGTAAATCGATCTTCCCGGGCCACCAAGTGGCAAATTCGGATCATTAAGCAGTTCCAGTTTTATCGACCCTATTTGGCCTGACTTGGTTTCTGAAGTAAACTCGGTCGTGTGCTTGGTCGGCGCATAACCTGCGGCTAAAATCGAGCCGTCGCCCAAAAGATAGTGTTTTTGCCCACCACTACTGTCAAGCTGGGGTCTTAGAATTTCCCAGGATGTTTTCGATTCCGGCCGGCTTGAAATCGATTGCTCCCACGACATTAATTTTTCCTGCCATCCTGGCGTCTTTTCACGTAAACCATCCTCCAGTTCACGAACCTTACGCAAGACATCCGCTCGTTTACGCTCGTCCTCAACCGTGTAAACCGGAATGCTGGCTTCGTGGCTATTGTTGATACTTGCAAAAACGCGGTAATAATCTTCCTGAGTCATTGGGTCAAATTTGTGATTATGGCACTGGGCGCACTGGATGGTAAGCCCCATCATCGATTTGCCAACGGCATCCATGCGGTCGAACATGGCTTCCATTCGGAACTGTTCCGGGTCAATCCCACCTTCCTCATTGATCATCGAGTTTCGCAGGAAACCGGTTGCCACGCGCTGATCGTCGCGAGCATTAGGAATCAGGTCGCCGGCGAGCTGTTCGACCAGAAACTGGTTGTACGGCAAGTCGCGATTCATTGCGGCTACTACCCAGTCGCGATAGGCCCAGACCATTCGTCCCTTGTCTTTTTCATAACCATCAGAGTCAGCATATCGCGCACCATCAAGCCACATTTGTGCCCATCGTTCGCCGAAATGAGGCGAGTCGAGCAAACGGCTTACGAGTTTGTTCGTGGCACTCTCAGAGCGATCTGCTAAAAACACATCAACTTCGCCGGGTGTAGGAGGTAATCCAACAAGATCCAGATAAAGCCTGCGAACCAGTTTGGTTTTATCCGCAGGCCCGTTGGCCTTCAGTCCGGCTAAATCAAGTTTCTGCTGGATAAAAGCATCAATCGGGTTATGAATTGCTTCAGACGTTGACATTTCAGGCACCTTTGGCCTGACGGGCGGGATGAATGCCCAGTGATCAGCCCATGGCGCCCCTGCCGTGATCCACTTGCGAATCAGCTCTTTTTCGGAATCAGTCAGATTTTTGCCGCTTTTGGGTGGAGGCATCACTTCGTCTGCCTCAGTTGAAATGATCCGCTCAAAAACCAGGCTTTCCTCGGCTTTGCCAGGCACAAGCGGTGTTCCGCTCTCGCGTTTTGCATAGGCATCCTGGCGTGAGTCGAGCCTCAGTTTGGATTTACGGTTCTTCTCATCGGGCCCATGGCAAGAAAAGCATTTATTCGAAAAAATGTTGCGAACCTGCTGAATCTCCTCGCGGTTCACACCATTTTCGCACCTGGCTGTAACAACCCATGAAAAGCAAAGCCAAACCAGCATCCCCCACGAGAAAAATCGCTGTATTCGTACACGATCGATATAGCTTTTCATTTTATCACCAGCGAAATCTGATGTCGCACAAAAGGTAGGGCAGCATCCGCTTGAATGGATGGTTATCTGTATCTTAGTAAGCCTGTTTAGAATTTTCCATAAGCACGCAGCCGAGTGGTTTCAGATTCAAGTTAGTCATGTTAAAATTAATTACCTTTCGTCAATCCGTGCATAAGCTGTTTCCGGTGCACTCATGAAATTGAACCTGTCACGAATTTTTTTGATGCTTCAAGTCATACACCTGGCATGGCTTTCTCCTCTTACAAAGGCATTTGATCATCCGCCTAATATCGTATTTCTGATTGCTGACGACCTTGGCTATGGTGATATCGGCCCATTTGGTCAGAAAAAAATCAAAACCCCGACTCTTGACAAATTGGCTGCCGATGGCATGAAACTCACGCGGCACTACAGTGGCAATCCTGTTTGTGCCACAAGTCGATGCGTGCTCATGACTGGCAAGCATCCTGGTCATGCCCAGATCAGAGACAATCGTGAGACCAAACCTGAAGGCCAATACCCGCTATTGCCAGCAACCAGAACACTTGCGCGTATCTTGAATGAAAACGGTTATACCACAGGCGGCTTTGGCAAATGGGGGCTTGGTGGCCCGGAAAGTCCTGGCAGGCCTGTTATGCAAGGGTTTAATCGCTTTTTCGGTTATAATTGCCAGGCAAGAGCCCATAATTTTTATCCTGCTTATTTATGGGATAACGATACAAAAGTCGAACTTCGAAACAGGCCTTTTCAGGCTCATCAGAAATTCCCGGCCGATGCCGACAAAAATGACCCCACTGCTTACTCTCGTTATCAGGGGCTGGATTACGCTCCAGATTTAATCACTGATCAGGCTTTAAAATTTATCGAGGAAAACCAGGCCAAGCCATTTTTTCTCTACTATCCAACCACGGTGCCGCACCTTGCCTTACAGGTTCCTGACGAGGCTCTGGCAGTGTATAAGGGGAAATTTCCAGAGATTCCCTATGATGGTTCGCGATCTTATCTTCCCAATATTGAGCCACGGGCCACTTATGCGGCCATGGTAACCCGTATGGATGCCGCTGTTGCTCGCCTTCTTCAGAAAATTGAAGAATTGGGGCTTACTGATAAGACAATCATCGTTTTTACTTCGGATAATGGTCCGCTTTACGACAAACTTGGCGGCACTGACACAGAATTTTTCGAATCGGCCGGCGACCTTCGTGGCCGAAAAGGTTCTGTTTATGAAGGTGGCATTCGTGTGCCTACACTCGTAAAATTCTCACGGCATATCGCCAG
>JBJTRR010000300.1:0-3037 GCA_046076185.1 bacterium
AAAGCCGGTCAAAGGCCTTGGGGTGCTTGGCAAAGGCTTCGGAAAGTGTCAGGCCGCTTTCAATGTCTTCCACCACGTCAGCCAGGGAATTCTTCAGAACGCCAGGCTTGCACTGGGCTTCCAGAATTTTCAGGCTTCGCAGGATAGGCAGACCGGCATCCTGCAGGGTTGACAACTGTCGCGTGAAAGTACACAGTTGCTTCGGCTTGATCTTGCCGATCGTGAACGATTTCTTCTTGCGACGGCCTTTTTTCTTATTGGCTTTCGCCTTGGTTTTGGATTTTTCGCCAATCGAGGTGACGAAAAAGCCACGCTGGCGGATTAACTGCTGGGCCTCTTCCTGAGAAGTGGCCTCAATCGTTTCCTTGACCGTTTTTCCGGTCTGGTCCATCGCTTCAAACTGGTACGTCGGCATCTTCAGGTCCTCATCTTCTCAGCTTGCTTGCTCTTTCGTCCAACCAGATCACCGCCGAAGAAAAAGATGACAGTCAATGATTGATTTCTTCAAGCCACCGCCGCTTTCGGGCGGTCAGTCAAGCACGGTCTCGCGAATGATTTCGTCAATCGTCGTTCGCCCATCATGCACGTTGAGCATGCCGGTCTCACGCAGGGTTCTCATGCCCGAACGACGGCAGGCCGCCCGGAATTCGTCGAGCGACGATTCCTTGACGATCATCTCGCGCAGCTCGTCGGTCACGATCAGCAGTTCGTAAATTCCCATTCGGCCCTTATAGCCGGTGTTCTTGCAGGTTTCGCAGCCCTTGCCACGATAAAACGCCAGCCCGCCCGCCGTTGCCGTTGTCAACCCAATTTCGTTGAGCTTCTCTTCCGGCGGCATGTACTGTTCTTTGCAGTTGGAGCAGATACGGCGCACAAGTCGCTGGGCCAGCACGCCCTCCACCGTTGCGGTGATAAGGAATGTCGGCAAACCCATGTCTCGCAGGCGTGTCACAGCCGAAGGCGCGTCGTTGGTGTGAAGAGTCGTAAACACAGTGTGCCCGGTGAGCGACGCCTGAATCGAAATTTCGGCCGTCTCCAGGTCGCGCGTTTCACCCACCAGAATGATGTCGGGGTCCTGCCGCAGAATGGCTCTCAGGCAAGCGCCAAATGTCACGCCAATGTCGTGATTGATCGGGCACTGAACCAGGCCGTCAATGTCATATTCCACCGGCTCTTCGGTGGTGATGATCTTGTCTTCAACCGAATTCAGCTCGTTCAGTGTAGCATAAAGCGTGGTCGTCTTGCCTGACGACGTTGGCCCCGTTACCAGAATGATGCCGTTAGGCTTGAGGATCAGGCCTCGCCAGATTGCCAGCGTATCTTCCGGCATCCCGATTTTTTCAAGGTCGAGATTCACCACAGTTTTGTCGAGAATTCGCAGCACCACCGACTCGCCAAACAGCGTCGGCAGTGTCGATACGCGAATGTCAATCTGATTACCACCCAGGGCCAGCTCAATACGGCCGTCCTGCGGGATACGCCGTTCGGCAATGTCAAGATTCGCCATAACCTTGATACGGCTCGAAATGGCCGCACCCAGGTGCCGGGGCGGGGCCGTCAGCTCAAACAGCACTCCGTCCACGCGAAGCCGCATCTTGTATTCGGATTCGAACGGTTCAAAGTGAATGTCCGAGGCCTTGTCGCGAATTGCTGTCAGTAGCACCAGATTCACCAGCTTCCGCACAGGTGCGGCGTCGGCCATTTCCTCAATGGCTTCCAGGTCGATAGTGTTTTCGTTCCGGTTCGAATACTGCTGCAGGGCTTTGTCGGTTTCGATCTGCTTGATGACGTCGATGATCGATTCCTGCTGGCCGACATACAGCCGCTGGATCGTGTTATTGACATCGGCCTCGCTGGCAATCATCGCCTTGACTTCCACGCCCAGGAATGAACGCACGGAATCAAGTGCGGCCGGATCTTCCGGCCTGGCCATCGCCACCGTCACCGACTTATCCTTCTTGTTCTGCGACAGCGGAATGAGCTTGAACATCTCTGCCATCTGCTGGTTGATCAGCTGGCAGAGCTCGGCCGGAATGGTGATATCGGCCAGGCTCACCACCTTCATGTCAAGCTGTTCGCCAAGGGCACGCAATAGCTGATCTTCGCTGATCAGCCCGAGCCGCATGGCAATCTTGCCGAACTGCTCAACACCGCCGCCCTGCGACTGCTCTTCAAGAATCCTCCATGTGGCCTCTTCGTCCAGATAGCCCATATCCTGAAGAATTGTTCCAATGCGGCGTGCCATCGTCGAAAATCCCTGATTTGCTGAGTCTTGATTACGTGCGGAAAAGAGCCCGGTTCAAACCACGACAAACTTCTGACCTGCGGAAACGAAGACAGGCCGGGTTCTTCCGAACCCGACCCCGTCCGATTTTCAGGTCAACGCTTCTTCTTGTCGCCGGCGTCTTCTTCCTCTTCGTCGTCCTCTTCACCGTCGTCAATAATACCCTTCTTGGCCAGTTCAATTCGCTCTCGCAATTCGGTTGGCTTGCGTGAGCGGAAGATAGCATCCTCTTCCTCAACAATGCCCTGCCGCCAAAGATTAAACAGCGAATCGTCCATCAGAATCATGCCGTGTTTACGGCCTGTCTGAATCGACGAATCAATTCGATAGGTCTTGTTTTCACGAATCAGGTTGGAAATGGCCGGCGTGACCACCAACATTTCATAAGCCGCCACCATGCCTTTCGGCTTGCGTGGCAAAAGGCCCTGGGCCAGAATGCCGATGATCGCCACCGAAAGCTGTGTGCGGATCTGATCCTGCTGCTCCTTCGGGAAGACGTCGATGATTCGGTTCACCGTACCTTCAGCCGAGTTCGTGTGCAGCGTGCCAAACACAAGGTGGCCCGTTTCGGCCGCCGTGATCGCCGCCGAAATCGTCGCCAGGTCGCGCATCTCACCCACCAGGATGATATCCGGGTCCATTCGAAGGGCACGCTTCAGGGCTTCAGGGAAGTCGGGCACATCAATGCCGATTTCACGCTGATTCACCAGCGACTTGTTGTGCTTGTGGAAATATTCGATCGGATCCTCAATC
>JBJTRR010000301.1:0-15692 GCA_046076185.1 bacterium
AAAATCTATCGACATTCAGATAAATAATTTAATTTACAACGAGATTATCGAAAATGCGATGAAACTGATTAATGATGCAATCAGTTATAACCAACTAATTGCATTTACCGGTTTGGAGTATTTGACTTTTGAATCGCAAAAACTGGCTATTGAAATGGCCAGGCGAATTAATGCATGGATAATCTCCAACGAAAAAGGCACATCGGCAGACCCTTGGGACATAGCGTTCAGCCAGCTGGGCGGATGGCACGCATCATGGTCTGAAATCAGGCTTCGATCTGACAGTATTTTGCTTTGGTATGCTCCGCTATGGGATACACATCCAAGATGGGTTGAGAGGTTTGGCCCTCGCCTGCATAATGCTCATCGTCTTGCTGTCATTGATCCAGGCGTTGAATTAATCGATAACCTCTGGTTTGAAGAACAGGTCATTCGGCTTAATTCTGAAGGATCGATTGCATTTCTTACGGATTTGAGACTTGCACTTAAAAATAAGTCTGATAACCATCCAAACGGCGATATTCGTCATCTCATTCATCATTTCAATAACAGCCACTGGCTTTCAATCGTAAAGTCGGAAGATCCGCCGTTAATCTCTGATAAACTAGCCTATGCAAACACTATGATTCGACTTGTGATGGAGTCGAACCGGCTTGATCATCGAGTCGTATTAAATTCCGTTTCAAGAGCCCCGAATACTCAAGGAATGAGTGCGATTCAATCATGGCGTGCAGGGCTACACATGCCCATTTGGTTCTCTCCGGAAGGACCGGTATTTCGACCTGATGAACTAAAACTCGACGAATTTGATCTAATGATTTCATTTGGATTCAATAAACCGTTATCATTCAGAGGAAAACTGATCTGGATGAATCCACAGGGAAATGAAATCAATCAATTCGATGACTTTATTGAAATGCCTGTTTCCAATATTGGTCTGGATTCGGGCGGTACACTGATTCGCCAGGATGGTGTTGCAATTTATGCGGGTAAATCGAGGGAATCAAGCCGTTTAAATGTATCAGACTTTATTACAAGTTTCTTGAATTCAGTGATCGCTGAGCCTAATTTCAGGAGCAGGCGATCATGAGCGGGCTTCTTAAAATCAGTGGTGGCCGGGTGATCGACCCGGCCCACGGTATCGACCAGCAGCCAATGGATATCTGGATTCGTGATGGCAGAGTGATTCCAGCGCCCTCTTTATTAGATGTCAAACCAGATCGCACAATCGATGCCCGAGGCTATGTCGTTATGCCAGGTGGTGTCGATATTCACTGCCACGTCAGTGGTTCGAAAGTGGACGCTTCACGATTTCTGAGGCCTGAAGAGCGACGGCTGGAATCGGGCCGATCAATGCCTGATCTAAATTTGCTAGCTGGCGGGACTCTTGGTAGTTGTCCGACATCTTCTCTTACCGGCTTTCTTTATTCAGGAATGGGATATACAACTGTCAATGATGCTGCAATTTCACCCTCAGGCGCGTATCTGGCCCATCAGGAACTGGCCGAGACACCGCTTGTTGATCGCAGTTTCCTGACACTCGCCGGAAATCATCGCTACCTGCTTGAAATTCTTATGCGAGGCGAATCTCAGGCAAAAGTCGATTCTTTTGTTCGCTGGTTAATCTGGCGGACTGGAAGTCTCGGAATCAAGGTTGTTAATCCCGGCGGAATTGAAGCCTGGAAGCAGGGTCAGCCCCGAATTACAGATATCGATGAAATGGTGCATCAGTTTGGGGTTACTCCAAGGCTTATCCTTGAATCGCTGTGCCGTTCTGCCAAGCGAATCGGACTTCCGCACGCTGTTCATCTTCATGGCCAGAATCTTGGACTGCCTGGTAATTCACAAACCACTTTGAAAACTCTTCAGGCTATCGACGGACTGCCTGTACATCTTGCCCATGTTCAATTTCATAGCTATGGTGGTGACCCTGACGATGCATCGACATTATCATCATCAGTCGAATCGCTGGTTGAACATATCAACAATCATCCTGAAGTCTCGGTCGATGTTGGGCAGGTACTTTTTGGGCCTACAACCATCATGACAGCCGATGGGGCCACTGCTCAATATTTAAGTGGCCTGACCCGCGGTAAGTTGCTTGCTGAACATGTTGAACTGGAAACGGGTTGCGGCGTAATGCCGATCGAGTACAAGGACAAAAATCTGGTTCATGCCGTGCAGTGGGCAACGGGGCTTGAGTGGTTTCTTCGTACCGATAACCCATGGCAGACGGCACTGAGTACTGATCATCCGAATGGTGCTGCATTTACAGCCTATCCTGAATTGATTGCATTATTGGTCGATTCAAACTATCGAAATGAATCATTGGCAAGATTGCCGGAAGCGGTTCGGGAAAGGACAGCACTCAGAGATATTTCCAGAGAAATGAGCCTGAGTGAAATTGCAATTATCACCAGAGCTGCCCCTGCTCGCATGCTTGGCCTGAATAACAAGGGGCATCTTGGCCCTGGGGCAGATGGCGATGTAACAATCTATCAGCCATCGACCGACATAAGGAAAATGTTTTCATTGCCCCGTTGGGTGATTAAATCTGGCGAAATTGTTATGGACGATACCGAAATTCGTTCCTATCCAGCTGGGGTAACTAATCGGTTTCATCAACCAAAACCTGATCAGGATGAGCTTGAATTAATTCAGCGTTGGTGGAACGAGAATGCCACTTACGACTGGTCATTCGCCACTATTGGCGAAGAACTTAGATCTTCTCTGGGAACTGTTGAATCTCGAAATGATGAATTCAATAGATCGACTGGCTCAAGCACGGTGAACAAATGAAAAATTTGGAATCACCTGCGACTTTCAAATATGGTAATTGTATTATATATGATACATTTGCCGAGGCTTTTCCGATGACGGCAACGCGTTTGATTGTCACTGCCACGAACAGGCGTTGGGCTCAGAATGCAGCCAATGTTGTGACTGGATATGCAACAAGTGTCATTGCATGCGATGCCGAAGCTGGTATCGACCAGTCACTTTCGGAAGATCAAACGCCCGATGGCAGACCAGGTTTTTCAATTCTATTTTTTGCATTTAACCGTGAATCGCTGGAAAAGGCTGTAGTTAAACGCGTTGGCCAGTGCATCATGACGTGCCCGACCACGGCCTGCTTTAATGGTATTTCTGACAAATCCAAGCCTGTTAAGATCGGTGGAAAACTCCGACGCTTCGGTGATGGTTATCAGGTCTCGAAGTTAATTGGAGATCGCCGTTTCTGGCGAATTCCGGTAATGGATGGTGAATTTGTGTGCGAGGATGAATTCGGCACCACAAAGGCAATTGGCGGAGGAAATATACTGATTCTTGGTAAAAGCCAGATGGAGACACTTATCGCAGCTGAGAATGCAGTGGAATCAGTAAATAAAATCGAAAATGTCATCATGCCATTTCCAGGCGGGGTCGTCCGTTCGGGCTCAAAGGTAGGCTCAAAATATAAAGGTTTAATTGCAAGCACAAACCATGAATATGCACCGACATTAAAGTTCAGGGGCAAAACATTGTTACCTGAGAAGGCAACCTGTTGCTATGAGATCGTGATGGACGGGCTTAATCTTGATGCCATTAACGAAGCTACATCGGCTGCAATTATATCAGCGGCAATGAGCAAAGGTGTCATTGCAATTTCAGCAGGTAATTATGGTGGTAAACTTGGGCCTTATCATATTCATCTGAAAGACCGCACGATTCCCAATGAGGTATTAATCAAATGAGTTGGTTAATAAGGCCTCGACCTGATGCTATTCCGTCTGGCCCGGTTGAGGCCCGAAAATTGATTCTGGACCTGCTTGAATGTCAAAATCAGGCAGAGATATTCAAAATTAAAGTCTTAGTTGGAAACATTAGTTTAAATTTATCTGAATTGGTTCAAATCAAAATAATTGATGGGCCTTTGGATGAATTTCATTTTGAGGGCGACTTTCATCAATACCATGGAATTGGCTGGAAATTACAATCGGGAAAGGTCTTTATTGATGGCGATATTGGATCGCGGACTGGGGCCGAAATGGCAGGCGGTTCAATTACAATTCAAGGTAATTGCGGTTCGTGGGCTGGAACAGCCATGAGCGGAGGTCGATTGTTCATTCACGGAAATGCGGGGAATTGGCTGGGTGCAAATTGGCCTGGGGAATCAAAAGGAATGACAGGCGGTGAAATTCTTGTTGTTGGTGATGTTGCGGAAAATGCCGGTACAAATATGCGACGTGGTACAATTGCAATTGCTGGCGATGCATGCCCGGGGCTTGCTTCCAGCATGATCGCTGGATCAATTTTTGTAGCTGGTTCTGTAAGTAAATATTTTGGGGTCGGCATGAAAAGAGGGTCGATTGTGATTTCAAATCATCAATCAGTAAATACAAATCTACTCCCATCTTTTTCGCCGGATGGAGATTTTCGACCATTGACTCTCGACATGCAATTACATTATCTTGCTGGTATTGGCTGGCATGCAGCAAAGAGAATGCTGAAAAAAAGAGGATGTCAGCGGTACTTTGGTGACACGTTGTCGCTGGGGTTGGGTGAAGTCATCACGTTGACAGACTAATTGAAAAAGACGATTAACATCAGATTGCAACTGAGTTCAACGAAATGACTGCACCAGCCCGAATTTCGAAACCACTTTTCATACCTGAATCCCTTAATTTGCGTGCTTCACGGGTTGCTGATCTCCTTGCCCACAATGCTGATTTGTGCAAAGTTCATATTGAATCCATTCATGGACAGGCCCGCTGGATTGATTGTGGAATAAGTTCTACAGGAGGTATTTCCGCAGGGATTGCTCTTGCGAGAGTGTGCCTTGGCGATCTTGCGGAAGTTTCAATTGCACCGGCCTACATTCCAAGGATAAATCGACCAACGATACAGGTTTCAACTGATCATCCGGTTTTGGCATGTCTGGCCAGTCAGTATGCTGGATGGGCTTTGAGTGAAGGCAAGTTTTTTGCAATGGGTTCCGGGCCGATGCGTTCTGCTGCCGGTAAAGAAGATTTAATCAAAAGTTTGAATTATTCTGATCAGTCTGAAAGGATTGTGGGCGTGCTTGAATGTCGCAAACGCCCGCCTGACAGTATCATTGAAAAAATATCGATTGACTGCAAAACGACACCCGATAAATTGACATTATTGGCTGCCCCGACAGCCAGTGTTGCTGGTGGAATTCAGGTGGTGGCGAGAAGCATTGAAACAGCTCTGCATAAACTCGTAGAATTAAATTTTGATCTCTCTCGAATCATTTCTGCACAGGGTTGGGCACCGTTGCCGCCAGTAGCTGGCGAGGATATGGCTGCGATTGGTCGCACTAACGATGCTGTATTATACGGTGCTACAGTCATACTTCAGGTCAATGGACCAGATTTTCCTGGGCCCCAGATTGAATTAAGTTCTGGTCATGCCATATCTGAAGTTGGGATGCGATTACCCTCATCAGCTTCGCGAGACTACGGTTTACCTTTTATTGAAACATTTAAAAATTACAATTATGATTTCTATAAAGTTGATCCAGCGTTATTTGCTCCTGCCCGTGTCATTTTTGAAAATATTGAAACGGGTCGGACGCATGAATTTGGTCAGGTTAACGCAGAAATTCTCAAGGACTCGTTTCGCCTTCCTTAGTAAAATACAATGAAGAAAAGTAAAATTCATCGTGATCTATTGGAAATGACAGTTCTTGCCTCCGGCTTTGGCTGGCATGTCCAGGATTTACAAAGAGCTGCCTCGCTGCATGAAATTAATCTCAATCCTATATTGTTTCAGCAATTATCCATAAATATTTCGAATGAAATGAAAACAGCTGAATATATAACTGCCAGTGGAAATATTTTGAATCATCAGGATGCCATTCTTGTTCGGATGATGCCACCTGCAGGACTGGAAAAAATTATATTTCGAATGGATATGCTTCACCGACTTCATGAAAGTGGGGTGTTAGTATCAAATCCACCCCGAGTCATTGAAATGGCTGTTGACAAGGCCCTTTCATTATCTCGACTTGCATCAGCTGGAATCTGTGTGCCTGCTACATGGGTAGGCGAATCAGTTGAAGAAGCAATGATTGCATTTGATCATTTGGGTCGAGATGTCATTTGTAAACCCATTTTTGGCTCGGAGGGAAGAGGTCTTGTTCGGTTAACCGACAAAGAAACGGCATGGCGTGTTTTTCAAAGTCTGGCACAAATTGGTTCCATATTATATTTACAGAAATATATAATCAATCAGGGTTATGATATTCGTATCATGGTATTGGGAGATCAAGTTCTCGCCGCCATGAAAAGAACGGCTAAAGGCAATGATTGGAGAACCAATATAGCTCAGGGTGCTTCGGCGGAAAAAATAAAGACGATTGATAAAAATCTGGTTGAATGTGCTTTAAATATCGCTGATATTTTGGGAGGAATGTTAATTGGTATAGATTTCATTTATGATCTTGAGGGTCGGATTTACCTGCTTGAATTGAATGGAGTGCCAGGTTGGCAAGCTTTATCGGCTGTGACTGGTGTTGATATTGCATCGGAATGGCTTTTGAAATTAAAATCAGGGGTTAGGTTATGAAATTAGAGATGGAATATTTAGCTGAATCAGCCCGGAATGCCTGTTTGATGGAAGTGCTATCTCCAAAGCCGGGAAATGTTCACCAGGATGGTGAGTGGAACTTTACAGATCTGAAGGTCGATGACTTTGTCAGATCAGCTTATGCAATCGAGACAGTATTTCAACAAATTCAGAAGTTGAGTATTGGTGATTTTATTCTTAATTCAATAGTGGCAACAAGATCGGTAACTGGAACAAATACGAATCTCGGTCAGGTTTTGTTAATGGCTCCCATTGCGTATTCTTTTAATAATTTCAGAGAGTTAAATCAAAAAACGCTCCTGTGTACCTTAGAAAAAATGACAGTACAAGACAGTGTTGTCATTTTTCAAGCAATTCAATTAGCCAAACCTGGTGGTATGGGAAAAACCAATGTTGAGGATATTAATGAAATTCCACGACTGCCATTTCAGGAAATAATGAAACTTGCAGCCGATCGTGATTCCATTGCCAAACAATATGCCAATGGATTTCAGGATATTTTTGAATTTTCACTTCCAGCACTTGAGAAATTATGGATTGAAATAGAAAACTGGCGTGATGCAATCGTCCATTTACATATTCTGATCATGGCGCAATTGCCCGATTCACTTATTGCCAGAAAATGTGGCCAGGAATTGGCTGAAAAATCCGCTCAAATCGCGGCTTCTGTCGTTGAATTCTCAAGTGATTCAGAGGAGTATATTCACAGATTAAAGTATCTCGATGATTGGCTCCGCTCTGATGGAAACAGAAGAAATCCTGGTACGACAGCGGATCTTGTTACAGCGACGATCTTTATCGCTTTACTCAAGAGAATAATAACGATACCCCATGAAATTGAGTCACTGGTGCAGTGAATAGAGATAAGGATCAATATATGGCAGAGAAATTCAAAATAATCGTTGAAAAAGACAGTTTTGTCTTCAGTGCTGGTCATTTCATCACTTACGATGGCGATCATTGCGAACGCTTGCATGGTCATAATTACAGGGCAAGTGTTGAAATCTCTGGCCTGCTTGATGAAAATCAATATGTATTCGACTTTATTGCATTAAGAGATATTTTTGCAGCAATAATTGCAACTCTTGATCATCGTATGTTATTACCAGGATCAAGCGAAAAAATTCTATTGCAGACTGATGTCAAGAACTGGCTTGTGACTTATCAAGATCGCTATTGGAGTTTTCCCAAGGATGAATGTATCGTGCTGCCTATTTCAAATACAACAACCGAATTGATTGCAAAGTGGCTTGGAATGCAATTGATCGGCGAGTTTCGATCAAAAGGCTTGCCTGAACCTGATAAAATTAAGATAATCTGCGAAGAAAACTTCGGGCTGCAAGCCGTCTGGAAATGGTATCGAGATTGATTTCAGGCTGATTAAGGGCCAGTTCCATCAAGTATTCCGCCCAACTTTTTCCATACACCCGGATCGACTGTATCCTTCCATGATCGAACAGAACCATCCAGTAAAAGAACGTTAACACTTTTCAAGTGTCCACTCGAAGCACCTATCTGGCCGCAATTATCTTGAAATGCAATTGCCGAAAAACGCCAGTTTGGTGTCAGGCCATGATGATAAAGTGTGTTTCGCCAGTCACCTTTTGACCAGTCCAGGCCAGCATCTCCCTTGATATCCTGCTGAATTGAATTTCCATTGACACCATAGGCTACAGCTTCCTGACAAATATCAAATTGCAGGTAATTGTTTATCGATAACTTCTGAGTGCCATCCCCAATTAATCTTTCAGAGAAGGCCGCTGTAAATGATAGCCCGTCGGCTGTCTCAATTTTATTAAGCCTGTTTACTTGGCCAATTGAGAATGGACCTGATTCACCTCTGGCATTGACACCCGTATTGGCACGATAATTTGTTGCAGTTGATGCTGATTCAGACCTGTCTGATGGACAACGAAGCCCAGCAACTCGAAGAGGCTCAGGGTTAAATACATCTTTTTTCTTTGATTCTATCTGTGCTCTGACATCTATAAAGTCACCAATCTTCAAATCCTGACGAATAGCCGAAAATGGGCTCGATCCAATCTTTGCGTCAATTCCAGACCAGTGACTGACCATGGGCAGTGAAGAATCTTGATTCTGTTTGTAAATGAGCATGGCCTGACCAATTTGCCCGAGATTTGAAATACAACTGACTGAACGAGAGTCCTCTCTTGCCCGCGGCAATCGAGAGATGAGCAAAAGCAAAATAAAAAAGAGGATTACACCAGAAAGAATGATTTCTGGCAAAGTGATAGCTTTGCGAAAAGCTGAGTCAGTTGTAAATTTCATTTATTTCCAAGCCTTTGGATTTCAATCGATCTCGTTAAAATCATCATTATCTTGATTCTGATTTTCGAGGTGGGTCTTCATCACCTGTTGCAAAGCAGTGGCGCGAATTCGATGAGCGACGAATCGAACCAGAGCATCAAACAACGCAATGGTTAATAAAATGATAGCCAGAAATCCAATAATCGCCCAGATGGTTACAAAAAGAAGTCTATCCTGGCGAAGCTCTGTGGGTATCTGAGAGCCTATCGCAAGAAGAAGCGATTCAAGCCAGATAAGCCGAATACCGATTCGGCGCACTTGATACGATAATTTGTCAAGAGCCCCTTCATTAGACCACTTTGGTCGAAAATTCTCCCATCGACTCAGCAAAAAAGCTGTGCCAGCAATAATGACTGCCAGAATCAGGCCCGCGGTTGTCAGTGGAACTTGATTCGCGTTCGGCATTTTAATCGTTAAGTTCGCGGGATAACGTCATTGCAACTCCCATTCCGCCCCCAACACAAAGCGAAGCAATTGTATTATTTGCATTGCCTGAAGCAAGCTGGTGAGACAAATGAGTAACCAGTCTTGCACCTGATGCGCCGATTGGATGACCCAAGGCAATGGCTCCGCCATGGACATTGATACGATCAGGCGAAAGTTTCAATTGGTTAACGCAAGCAAGAGCCTGGGCAGCAAAAGCCTCGTTAATTTCAATTCTGTCGTAATGCGCAAGATCCGGAGAATTTCGATCGAGAATTCGTTTAATCGCAAAAACAGGGCCAAGACCCATACGGCGAGGATCGCATCCGACTTCAACATAATCACAAATATAAGCCATAGCTTTTAAATTGAATTTCTTAACCATTTCGGTCGATGCCAGTAATAAAATACTTGATCCATCGTTAATTCCTGAAGCATTTCCAGCAGTGACCGTACCGTCTGGCGAAAATGCCGGCTTCAGGCTGGCAAGTGATTCCAGCGTGCAATCAGACCTTGGATGTTCATCAGAACTCAATCCGCCGGTCGGCGAAATTTCATTTTGAAAAACACCTTCACATATCGATTTAATGGCTCTTTGTTGCGACTGCAAAGCAAAGTTGTCCTGCTCATATCTTGATATTCCAAACTCCTTGGCCAGCCGATCGGCGCTTTTACCCATGTGCTCGCCATCGAAGGCATCAACAAGCCCGTCTTTGAGAATAGAATCAATCAGGTTCGCTTCGCCAAATTTTAATCCAGTACGAATTCCGGGTAGCAGGTGAGGAGCCAGCGTCATGGATTCAGTACCACCGCAAAGAACGAGTTGAGCTTGTCCCGAGCGAATGGCATCACAACCGAGCATGATTGACTTCAAGCCCGAACCACACATCATGTTAACTGAAAAAGCTGGGCTGGATGCAGGCACACCAAGCTTAACTGCTATCTGCCTTGCAATATTCATACCCTGACCAGCTGAAAGCACATTTCCAATGATTGATATATCAATAAAATTCAATAAATCCGGACAATTCAATTCACTCAGAATCGCATTTGAAGCAGCCAAAGCCAGATCAACTGCCGATAATTTGGCAAGTCGGCCCAGAAATCGGCCCTGTGGTGTACGTTTAGCAGCAATAATTGCTATTTTCTGTGACATTGTAGATTCAATCGATTCGATTCTGTATAGTATTTGTAAAACAGTGGCTTGGCATGGGCTTTACATTCTTGATTAAGGGCCGGAATTCCATCTGAGGCAGTATGTCCTTTTCAATCTCAATTCCTGGTGCAATTTCAATCAGTTCCAAGCCTTCATCCATTAACCGAAAAACTGCACGTTCTGTTATATAAAGCACCTCTTTTGATCGTCGGTATCTGGCATCGCATGAAAACCCGATTTGTTCAACAGATTTTACAAATTTTTTTGTTTTACCCTCCTGAATAATTTTTAATTTTCCGTCCTCACACGATGTTTTAAGGTTACCAGCCGTGAGGGTACCGCAAAAAACAACTTTTCTGGCATTTTGCGAGATATTTACAAATCCGCCAATTCCGGCAAACTTCTGCCCAAATCGCGAAACATTTACATTTCCCAAACGATCAATCTGTGCCGCTCCCAAGGCTGCAAAATCCAGACCTCCTCCGTCATAAAAATCAAATTGAGCAGCTTGATCAATGATCGCGTGGGGCCACGCTGATGCACCGAAACTCAATCCACCAGCAGGCTTTCCACCAATCGGACCACTTTCAATCGTTAGTGTACAGGTTCCCAGAATTCCCCTGAGAGCGGCTTCCTGAGCTATTCCTTCCGGCATTCCAATTCCCAGATTCGCTATCGATCCTGGTGTCAATTCGTCGCAGGCCCTAGATGCAATGATATGACGTTCATTTATAGAAATTGCATCATTGAATGTGAAAGATTTATGAGTTGAAATGTAATTTGAGTGTTCGCTGTTAGAATTGCAATACGCCGGATTAAAATACTCGGCAAATGTCTGATCATGTTCGCCGGGATTGGCCAATACAATATGATCGACATAAATACCTGGAACACGAACGTGCTGCGGTGCTGCGGGATGCGCCATAAGATCCTGAACCTGGGCAATCACAATTCCACCGGAGTTATGAACTGCCTGTGCAATTGGCAGTGCTTCCCCGAGGATCGCTTCGTTATTCATGATTAAACCACCATGAATATCGGCTGCCGTGGCACGAATCAAGCCAATATGTATTGGAAAAGACTTGTAAAAAAGCCAATTCTGATGACCAATCTCAATCCGTTCGACCATCGGTTCAGTAGTAATTGCATTTAAACGACCACCAGATAATTCGGGGTCAACAAAAGTTCCCAACCCGACATGAGTAATACAACCGGGACGACCGGCAGCAATATCTCGAAGTAGCTGGCAAATCACCCCTTGTGGAAAGTTATATCCTTCGATTTTATTTTCGATAGCCAGCCGGCCGAGGCCAGGTGCAAGGCCCCAATGGCCACCAATCACTCTTTTCAATAATCCCTGATGTGCCAGATGATTAAGCCCGCGGCTATGGCCGTCTCCCTGCCCTGCACCATAAACCAAAGTGAGGTCTTTGGGCATCCCGGTTTGTTTAAACCGTCGTTCGAGCGCTGAAGTCAAAGCCTCAGGGTGGGCGGCGCCGACGAAGCCTCCGCTGACAATAGTCATTCCACTTTGAATGTGGCTTATGGCATCATCGGCAGAGCAAACTTTGTGATCCCTTAAAGCCATCAGCCAATCCATCCGCCATTGATGTGCAAAGTCTGGCCAGTGATATAGCTGGCCAGATCACTACATAAAAATAAAATGCAATCTGCAATTTCTCCAGGCTCGCCAAATCGACCCATTGGAATCTGTCTGAGCATTTCAATTCTCGAAGACTCTGGGATGGACTTGCCCATCTCTGTCAGCACAACACCTGGCGCAACAGCATTGACATTGATTTTCTGGCGTGCCAGCTCACGACTTAAAACTTTTGTAAGACCGATCACGCCCGATTTGGCTGCGACATAGTTGGATTGACCAAAAAAGCCAACCATGGCACTGATTGAAGCCAGATTAACAATTCGTCCGCCTTCATTCATGATTTCAGCAGCGGCCTTACACATCTGAAATACGCCTGTAAGGTTCGTATCAATTACCTCCTGCCATTCATTCATCTGCATTTTCTTGACAGTTTTATCCCGTAAGATACCAGCGTTGTTAACCAAAATATCCAGCGAACCAAATTGATTGATTGCCGCTTTGGTCATCGCCTGGCAATCGTTCATTTGCCGGATATCTGCCGCAAAAGGTATGGCACGGCAACCCAGAGTTTTAACAACTGATTCAGCCTGCTGCTGCTGGCGACCACTCTCATCGAGAAAATAATTTACAATAATATTGGCACCAGCGGCATGAAGTCGCTTCGCTGTCTCTAAGCCAAGGCCCTGTGAAGAACCAGTGATTATCGCTGTTTTGCCGGTAAGATCAATTGCAATCATGGTATCTCGTTATTGGTTGATATTTTTGTTCGGCAAAGGGCTTTTTAACTCCATGGGTCAAGTGATTCTCGCTTCAGCATTTCATTGGCAGCATCATCGTTGATAAATTTTTCGGATAAAGCGTCCCACTTGGCGGGTTGGCCTGGTCCTCGCTGAGGAAATAGCCTGATGACTGCATTTGCGATATGACAAAGAGCCGATGATGCATGACCTGTTTCAACTGGGGCACGAGGCTCATTTCGAGATTTGACACAGTCAATAAAATTGGCAAGGTGGGCCGAATGCGGGTCTTTTGTGCCAGTGGGTTTCTCAGGCAACCCATTGAGCAGTTCCGGGTCAGATGCCGTCGTTCCTTTGTAGCCGGTCTGAATCCAGCCATCCTTGCCTTCAAAGCGTGTCTGCACCTGCTCGGGTCCACTTTCGCAAATCAGTTCAACTCCGTTTTCATAAAGGCAATGAAATCGTGTTTCGGTCGCCGTGTTAAAAAGACTTCCTTCTGGCAGAAATTTTGCATCAAGGCACTGCACTTCAATCGGCCCGCCAGTGTCAAGACCCATGCCCCAATGGGCCATATCGTTGCTGTGTGCGCCGAAATTTGTAATTTGGCCACCAGAATAATCATAATGAAATCGAAAACGGTAGAGGCAACGATCCTGATGGTATGGCACACGAGGAGCAGGCCCCAGCCATGTTCTATAATCAAATGTGGCTGGCACAGGAGTCGGCTTCCAGCCAGGCCCGGGGCCAACTTTATTATTGTAACCGACCTTTGTCACAACTTTTGTCAGCTTTCCAATTTTTCCGGCTTTGACCGATTCACACACAAACTTGCTGACTGGGTTTGAGCGTTCGTGGCTGCCTGTTTGCAAAATTCGCCTGTTTTTACGCACAGCCGCAATCAATTCTCGGCCTTCTGAAAGAGCAAAAGTGAGAGGTTTTTCGCAATAAACCTCCTTGCCGGCCTGTAGGGCCATGAGACTGATGATTTTATGCCAGTGGTCGGGCACGACCACCAAAACAGCGTCGATATCCTTTCGATCCAGCACTTTGCGAAAATCAGAATACGCATCGCACTTGTGTTTGATCGAAGCCGAATTGGCACTCGCCTGCTTTTCAACAAGCTTGCGGGCTGGCTCTCGGCCGTAAAAATGCTCTGGCTCCTTGTAGCCAAAGCTTCCTTCATTGACATCGCAAACAGCCATTACATTTGCAAGATCAGCAGCAAGTATGCGAGTCAGCAGCCAGAAACCCTGATTGCCCGAGCCGATCAGACCCAGGTTCACACGCTCACTGGGGGCATTTGCACCGAAGAGTCGCGAACCTACCATAATCGGTGAAAACGAAGCAGAAGAATTACGAATGAAATGGCGACGTGACGTTTTCATGGCCAGCTCTCAAATGGTCGTTTAGTTTCTCTGTCAATCGTGATTCATTCCCTCTGAATTATCTTATTGAGCGCTGTCTGTCAATGAATTTCAAAAAAATATCGTTCTTTTCCTGAAGAACTGTTCAAGATGTCCCACTTTCGAAAGTTGCCCCATATGTCCAAAGAAAATCATAATTGCTTTCTTTCACGCTCTAATCACCGATGGTCATCTTCCGTTTCAGAAAAAGTGTACAAAACAATTGAAAAACCACCGAGTTATTTTAATGGCAGTTTATTTGTTGATATCATTTCGTGTACGAAATGTGCGATTGAAAGAGAAAATCGTCAATGAATTAATCGACAATATCATTCCAGCAGAACGCATGAAAGAAGTTACAACAATTGATGATCCGCTGATCATGGATTTCATAATTTTACCTAAAAAACTTGATCTGTGTATGGTCTTTTGTTTCATTGCAGTGAATCAGGGAGTGGACATGATTACCTTAGCTGAAATAGTAATCCCCAGCCACTTTCCGTTTATCATTCACGAGCAAGATCGGGTCGAAATGCAATTTATGAAAGAACGAATAATCGAAATGGCCTTAGGTTATCATTAGAAAATGGAATAAATGAATAAAAAGCCCGGAATCTATAGTGTTGAATTCGACCATAGATTCCGGACAATGAAACCACTAACAGTGTTTCAGTCTGCTTTAATTTCAAAAATGGCTTCAACTTCAACCGCCGAGCCTGTTGGTATCTGCGCAAATCCAAGCGCGCTACGGGCATGATAACCATCGCTGGTTTTGCCAAAAATCTCATGAAGCAGATCGCTGCAACCGTTGACAACAAGGTGTTGCTCGTGGAAATCAAGAGACGAATTAACACAGCCCAATAGTTTCAGCACGCGCAGGCCATTGAGTGTGCCATGAAAATTCCAGACACTGTTTAAAATCTTTTCAGCGCATTCACGGGCGGCTTTTTTACCTTCTTCCACGCTCACGCCAGCACCCAGTTTGCCCTTCATGTCGCTGACATGCCCTGAAGTGATTAGCAGATTGCCAGTTCGAACAACCAGTGCCAGATATCCTGGTTCCTGTTTGATGAATTTGATTTCTAGCGATTCAGCTTTTTCTTGCGGAGTCATTTCAATTTTTCCCTTCAGCATGTGTCAGTCGATCAAAATTCAAACGGCCAGCTTCAAAACTTCAGGCACTCATTAACCTGCCTCTGCCGTTTGTATCAGACATGTTATGATACAAAAAACAAAACAGGAATTCAGCCGACTGAATGATTCGGTGTGTCTTTTTGTAGGATTTTCTGCTTGTAAGTCAATGAGATCTTTAGGTTTGGATGTTGTCATGAGCCTCTTCTGAAGGTAGCGGTCATTTTGTTTCGTTTTTTTGGTGCAGTCCGGCAAAACTTCGATTATGGGGTAGAATTGAGCAGTGCCCAGACAGTCAGAGTGAGTTTGGTGATCAACAT
>JBJTRR010000302.1:0-4351 GCA_046076185.1 bacterium
TCCAGCCGGATTGCCTATGGTGAAGAAGTCACGCCCGACCGTGTGCGCATGATTGACGCCGCCGAAAAATGGCTGCGTGATAAAGGCCTTCGTGTTTGCCGGGTGCGTTACCACAAGGGCGACCTGGCCCGTGTTGAAGTGCCGCTTGACGACCTGCCAGGCTTTGCCGCGCCCGATGTTCGGCATGAACTGGTCAAGGTCTTTCGCGATCTGGGCTTCAAATATGTAACGCTTGACTTGGAAGGCTTCCGCTCGGGTTCCAACAACGCCGTGATTCCAACCGATCTACTCCAGATCCCGTCCAAAATTCTCAACATCAAAAGCTGACTTCCAGTCGCTGCATTTTTCTCAAATCAACAATTCAAGATGTCGCAAAAAACTGCCCCGACGCCTGCCCTCAGCCGACCGGATTATAACCTTCCCCAAAGTGAATCGGCCTTTGCCCGCGCCTGCCGCGTGATTCCCGGCGGCGTAAACAGCCCGGCCCGTGCCTTTGGCGCGGTGGGCGGCAAGCCACCGTTCATGAAACGCGCTGAAGGTGCCTATCTGTGGGATATCGACGGGCATCAATACATTGATTATATCGGTTCATGGGGCCCGATGATCCTTGGCCATGGCGACCCGCAGGTGCTTTCAGCCGTTGCTGGTACATTAAAAGACGGCACATCCTTCGGCGCACCGACCGAGCGCGAAGCTGAAATCGCCGAGCTTGTGGCTGAAACTGTGCCTTCCATTGAGATGTGCCGGTTTGTTTCCAGCGGAACCGAGGCCGCGATGTCGGCCGTGCGGCTGGCCCGTGGCGTGACGGGTCGTTCAAAAATCATCAAAATGACTGGCCACTATCACGGCCATGTTGATGCTCTGCTGGTTCAGGCCGGTTCGGCTGCCACCACTCTGGGTGCACCCAACAGCCCCGGCGTGACACCCGGCGCCGTGGCCGACACCCTGCTCTGCCCGTTTAATGACATTGCCGCAATTCGAGAGCTTTTCGCCGCCCATCCCGGCCAGATCGCCGCCGTTCTGCTTGAACCGGTTGCCGGAAATATGGGTCTGGTGCCACCCCGGCCCGGCTATCTTGAAGCCCTGCGCGAAATCACCGAAAAAGATGGCTCGATTCTGCTCTTTGACGAAGTCATGACCGGCTTTCGGCTGGCCCTGGGCGGTGCGCAGGAGCTTTACGGCATTCGCCCTGACATGACCGCCCTGGGCAAGATCATCGGCGGTGGCCTGCCGGCGGCGGCTTATGGCGGCCGAAGCCAGATGATGCAGCAGGTCAGCCCATCGGGCAAGGTGTTTCAGGCGGGCACGCTTTCCGGCAATCCGCTGGCCATGGCGGCCGGGCTTGAGACGGTGCGAATCCTCAAGAAAACCAATCCTTACGGCTATCTTGAAGAGATCACCGCACAACTGGCCGAAGGCCTTACGCGCATCTGCCACGACCGTAAAATCCCGGCCCAGGTGCAGCGTGTCGGCAGCATGATCACGCTTTTCTTCAATGCCGACCCGGTGTGGAATTACGAGGACGCCAAACGCTCTGACACAGCCCTCTTCGGCCGATTCTTCTGGGAAATGCTGGCCAGGGGCGTTTATCTGCCCTGCTCGCAGTTTGAAGCGGCGTTCGTTTCCGTGAAGCACACCCATGCCGATATTAAAGCCACGATTGATGCCGCCGACAGCTCATTGGCAGCCATATTTGGGTAATTCAACAACAAAAGAAGGAACATCAAAATGAAATTTCAGAGATCGCCCTACAACCGTCCACGATTCTACAGACGCCTGGCGACATTTGTCGGAAGCGGGCTTTTGCTCGGCCTTTCTGTCATTGCGCAGGATGCTGCCCCGGCTGCCGACCCCGTTGCCGCCATTCAGGCAGATGCCATTACCACCAAAACAGGCAGAAAACCGCGTCCCTGGCATTTTGGCTCGCAACCGGCCAACGATGTTTACACGAATCACACGTCGCATTCCAATCGGCTCATTCCTGTTTATGCTTTCGGCTCGAAAATCAGACTGGCCGATGTGGCCGGGGCCAACAGCCTTTATCGTGACCAGGCCCGGATTGATGCTCTTTATGGCTACAAGGTGGCCAACACGCTGAACCCCGAGGCTGAATATTTCGACCAGACGGACCTGATGAAGCTGCAGAAAGAGGCCGTTGATCGCGGCGTGAAACATCTTTTTGTCGTCTGGTTTGACGGCCTTGACTGGGAAACGACCCAGGCTGCTGCTGCCGCAAAAACCGGCCAGATTTACACGGCAGGTAAGGGTGTAGGCCTGATTTTTCAAGACTACACCGCCAATAACACGGCCCAGTATGGTTTTTATGTCACCAGCCCGAGCCACGACGAACCAGCCAAAAACGATGTTAACGCTCAGACTATCAGCTTTGACGCTGACACTGTCCGTGGTGGTTACGACGCCGCGATTGCCGGCCCCAACCCGTGGACACCTGGCCCGCTGGCAGCCAGGGCACCCGGTTATCTGAAGGGTGCTGCCGGCAATGCTGCCGATAAAAAAGGCGTGCTTGATGCAGGCCGTGCGATTCATGCCTTTACGGATTCAAGCACCTCGGCGGCATCGGCCTTCAATGGCATCAAGTCGTTTAACAACAGCCTGAATGTCACATCGGAAGGCAAGCCGGTGAAAACCTTTTGGCACGACCTGCAGAAACAGGGCTGGAAGCTGGGCACAGCCACCAGTGTCCCTTTTAATCATGCGTCGCCTGCCGGAACTTACACCCGTAATATCTTTCGCGATGATTATCAGGATCTGGCCCGCGAGATGCTTGGCCTGAAGTCAGTCAC
Organism: bacterium; assembly: GCA_046076185.1. Classification (GTDB taxonomy): domain Bacteria; phylum Planctomycetota; class Planctomycetia; order Isosphaerales; family Isosphaeraceae; genus QWQI01. The sequence continues at coordinate 2,805 of JBJTRR010000302.1, forward strand.
CGAAGAAACGGGCAAGGGCGAGCACCTGCCGGGCCTTGATGTTATTCTGGGCGCTGGTTTTACCAAGGACGAGCAGCGATTCCAGCATGCCAAAGATCAGGGTGCCAACGCCGCCGATGGTACGAAATACCTGGCCACAGCCGATAAAAAAGCGGCCGATGTGAAAAATGGCGGGAAATATGTGGTTGTTGAGCGAACCACCGGCAAATCAGGCCGCGAAATTCTGGCTGATGCAGCCGCACAGGCCGCCAAGGGCAATCACCGGCTCTTCGGCGTTTTTGGCACGCAGTTTGGCCACCTGCCCTATCGCACCACTGATGGTGATTACAAGCCCGTTGCCGGCGTGCGTCCTACAGAAAAATACAGCGACGCCGACCTGACGGAAAACCCGACTCTTTCTGACATGACTCGCGCATCGCTGGCTGTGCTGACAGCCCAGAAGGGCAAGCTTTTTGCCCTGTTTGTTGAAGCAGGCGATGTTGATTTTGCGCTTCACGATAACAACCTTGATTCAGCCATCGGTGCCGTTTATTCAGGCGAAGAAGCCATTCGTGTGATTATCGACTGGGTTGAGAAGAACTCCAACTGGGATGAATCAGCCATGATTGTGACTGCTGACCATGGCCACATGCTTCAGATTGACGACCTGAACGCCATCGCAGGCCATGCCCGTGGCAAGGTTGACCCACGCGAAATTCAGAAATAAGCCGTAATCACCGGGGTCTGTGGAATGTGCGGCATTGCCGGAATCATCGGCCCCGGAGCCACTTCTGAAGATTCGCGTCGATCACTGGCCGCGATGACGGCCGCACTGGCCCCGCGCGGCCCTGATGAAGAATCGCACTGGTTTGACCCCGCCGGCAGGGCTGCATTCGGCTTTCGCCGGCTGGCGATTCTTGATGTGCCCGGTGGCCATCAGCCCGCTGCGAATGAAGATGTCTCGGTGCATGTCGTCTTTAACGGTGAAATCTACAATTTCCCTGAGCTTCAGCAGCGCCTGCAGGCCCTGGGCCACAGGCTTTCCGGCCGGGGCGACACCGCCACGTTACCCCACCTGTTCGAAGAAGAAAAAAAAGGGGCGTACTTTTTTTCTGAAGCGGCTGCCGAAGGTTTTTTTGAACGCCTGCGCGGCATGTTTGCCATTGCTGTGTGGGATTCAGCCAGCCAGACACTGCTTCTGGGCCGCGACCGTTTCGGCCAGAAGCCACTGGTTTATCGCTTCACGGCCGATGGCCAGTTGCATTTTGCCAGCGAGCTGAAGGCGCTTCGCGCGGCCGACCCCTGCTGGAAACCGGCGATCGACCCTGTCGCCGTTGATCAATATCTCGCCCTTGGTCATATTCCTGCACCGCTCACGATCTATCAGGGGGTTTACAAGCTTCCTGCAGCCCATTTTGCCATTCTGCACAATGGGCAACTGACCGTAAAACCTTATTGGCAGGTGGATTGGTCGCCCAAGGCGGTGTGCCGCGAATTGAGCTTTGGCCAGGCGGCCAGCCGATTGAGTGAACTGCTCGATTCTGCGGTGGCTGAGCAGAACGTGGCTG
>JBJTRR010000303.1:0-1771 GCA_046076185.1 bacterium
ATACGAACCGACATGAATGGCGCAGCTTGAGCGGGCCGGCCCGATGCGGTTGCCGGTGACATCGCCATCGCGACCAAGCATGTAAACATCGTCGCGCAGAGTCTGAAAGTTGTAAGATATGGCGTTTCTGGTCACATCGCCTTCATTATGCAGGGCTGGCGTCTTGCGATTCGCCTTCTGCGGCAGGTGGCAGCCGAAGCAGCTCGGGTTCCACGACGAATGGCATGCTATGCACGACATATTCTTGTTTTGATGGGCGCATGTTGATGGGTCTTGCGGGCTGTCGCCCCAGACCATCTGATTGCCCTCAAATCGCACGGTTTTGGCCAGGCTGGCTTTGGCGTTGTAGTCGGGCGAGGCTGGGTTAATGGTGTCGTCAACCTGCGAGACTTCCCACTTCAGGTCTTTTTCGACCATCGACCGTTGTATGATCTTCTGCCCCTGGCGTTCAAACCGGCGCTCGCCAAAGGGTGTGCGCATGGCAGCCAGGTCGCGGCCGCCCTTGCCAGATTCCTTCGCTGAAGTGTCAGAGGCCGGGCCTGAACTGACCAATGTGGCCCGCTGGCCCACCTGGCCGTGGCAGTCAACGCACTGAATTTCAATGGCGTTACGCACCTCGCCATAAAGTTTGTTATTGCCGTGCATGTCCTGAATAAAATGACAGTCAATGCAGTGCATGCCTTTTTCCAGATGGATATCCATCTGATGCACGGGCATGCCATCGCGATTGTTCTGAATTGTAGCTTCGGCGGCAGCAAATTCAGCCGGGGGCAGCACGCTGCGATAAAGCTTCTTGATTTCTTCAGGATAACCTGTGGCGGCCTGAAGTTCAGGGCCGGCCACGTTTTCAACCACCCGGCCGCGGTGATCAAGCAGGTTGCCCTTGCGATCCTTCTTGAACACAGCCTTGAAAACCCAGCCGTGGCCGTGATAGTCAGCAAACTGGGTGTGCTTCAGCGAGGGGTTCAGGTCTGAGATATTCGCCAGAAATTCAGGGTCTGACCAATGCCCGCGAACGGCGGCCTCGTCGGGGTTCAGCATCTGGCTTTTGGTATATTCTTCACTTGTCGGATTTTTCTCTTTTTCTGGGAAGAGAAATTCGGCATCGGTTTCGTCGTCCCACCACATGAAGCCGGTGTAACTGTTCATAACAGTTGTGCCAGGATGGATATGGCAGACAATGCACTGGCTGGTTGGGATGCCAACGGTGAACTTGTGTTCGATAGGGTGGCCTGATTCACCACGCGGTATCATCGGGTCAGCCTGAAACGAAGTGCCCCGGTTACCGAAAGCGGCGAAAGGGCCGGAATTGACGGGCGAACGGTCGTTGGCGTAAATCACGTGGCAGGAGGTGCAACCGCTTGAGCGATAATCGCCCGGGTGGTCGTTCGTGCCAAGAAAGTTCAGGGTCGGGTCAAGCAGACGCGTTTTTTGCAGGCCTAGAAAGACGGGGTCGGTGCGGTTTTTCGTGCCAAGGCCGCGCGGGCTCAGGCCAGCCCTGGGGCGGCCGGGATCTTCCTTGGTGTTGGGCAGGCCGACTTCCTGGGGGTCGAACCGGCCCCGCTCAAAAATTCGCAGAATATTGCCTGGCTGGCTGACTTCAAAGCGTGGCAAGGGGTCGAGATAGGGCAACACGCCCTTGGTGGCCGTTTCAAGTGGGGTGGGCGGCGGAATGGTGAGAAGCCTTTGCGGCGTGCCGTGGGGGGAATAGCTTTCGCCATAGCGGGGGTGCTTGTCAGGAATGGCACCATTGTTGTAAAGGGCGGCGTTC
>JBJTRR010000304.1:0-3573 GCA_046076185.1 bacterium
TTGGCAAGCCAGATTGCGATTGGATTTGTTCTGGTTAAAGAAGCCCATATTGCAATACCAGTCAAAAAACCTAAGCCCGTGGCCAAAATTCGAAACATTCTTTTTTTCAGATCAAGTTTAAAATCCATCAGCAGCAAAATGGCAACAATCAGCCCGACAGGCAGAAAAACCAGGCTCAGGAACATTCCCAATGCCATCAACAGTCCGCTCATGCTGCTTTTTAAATAATATCGAAAAGGTTTGTGATTCGAATTTATGGAAAGTGCAATTGCTGTCGTGGCAAGCACGGCAAATGCTATATCCGAAGCGGGTTGAAACATAATTGCCGACGGCAGAACAGGCCAAATGGAAGCAACTGAAAATGCAATCTCAGGTTCAAATTCAAGCCGACTGACAAGATAATAAATAGGCCAGACAGCCATGGCACAGATAAGCCAGTGTGTCATGGAAATGGAAATAAGTGAGGCCTGCTGATAAATCGGCAGGTTTTTGCCCGGCGCAGCGCTTCGCGCAGCATCACGCAGTTCATTGGGTATCATCGCCAGGAATTGTTTGGCTTCACCATGCCTGTTCTCCCAGAAATCAAGCCAAAGCCGGGCCTCGACGATGAGCCCTGGTGGGTGTGTGCCAATGTGCAGGCAATCCTGCGACTTGATCCATGTCGGGTAGTTGTTCAGAAAGCTGTTCAGGCTATTCACTTGTTCGACTGCAACGGCGAAATACCCGCTTGAGCCCTCAAAATATGTGCAAAGCGGCCATTTGGCCAGGCCATAGCTATCAGGGGCAGCCTTCTGAAGGCTTGCCTGCACTAAAGCCGCTGCTGGGAAGAGCAAAACAACTGCCAGAAGCCGAGTTTTTCTTGATAGCACCAGCCGGGCCAGAGCCCGTTGAACGGCGATAAACGAAACAACGGCAAACGCAGCCCAGAGCCATTCGTTAACGCTGACTGTAGTTCGAGGTTTTTGCCAGACCCATTCACCGGGTACGCCTGCTGGAATGGTCTTAGAGGCCAGGGCCAGGCAACCAGTGATGACCGAAAAACAAACGCCAGTCCAAAGCAGGCAACCCATGCCCGCTGAGGGTTTATCGTGCAGGTCAGTGTGGTGTGATTCGGGTTGGCTCATGAATTCGGCGTATTTCCGATAATCAGTTCGATTTCTGTGCCTTTTACACTACAAAATCGCGCAGAATCTTGCTATGCTCTAGCCCTGCCAACAGGTCTGTTATCGACCAATATCCATCGTAAAACGACGCGATCAAAGTGCATCTGCCATTGATTCGTCATGATTGCCGGAGCAAACCATGCACTTTGACGACCCCTCGCTGACCGCTGCACCAGCGAACGACAACGGCGGCCCGTGGCATCAGGGACTGACTCGCTATCACTGGTTTGTGCTGATCGTGGCGGCGCTGGGCTGGCTGTTTGACACAATGGATCAGCAGCTTTTCACTCTTGCCCGAATGCCTGCCATTACCGAACTTTACGGCAAGCCACCCGGTATGTCGCCGCAGGATATTACGGCCAATATTAATTATTATGGTGGCGTGGCCACTTCGGTGTTCATGGTTGGCTGGGCACTTGGCGGGCTTTATTTCGGCATACTTGGCGATAAAATCGGCCGTGCCAAAACGATGCTGATCACCATTTTGCTGTACTCTATTTTTACGGGGCTTAGTGCTTTTTCCGGCAAAATTGGAATTTTCAGCGGCCTGACCGATTTCATGATCTTCCGCTTTCTCACGGGTTTGGGTGTTGGTGGTGAATTTGCCGTGGGCGTGGCCCTTGTGGCCGAGGTGATGCCCGACCGGGCCCGGGCTTATGCCCTTGGCTGGCTTCAGGCCCTTTCGGCGATTGGCAATATCACCGCCGCCTTGATTTCCATCAGCCTGGGTTTGGTGGAAGATGTGGGAATTTCACGCTGGCGGATCATGTTTATCATTGGCACCGGCCCGGCACTGTTGGCGATTGCGATTCGTTCGCGGCTGAAAGAGCCTGAAAAGTGGAAAGAGGCTCGCGCGGCTGGGTCTGACAAGTCTGAGCAGGAACTTGGTTCGGTCAGCGAACTCTTCAGGACACCTCGCTGGCGTAAAAACACTCTGGCTGGCATGGCAATGGCCTTTGCCGGTGTAGTTGGCTTGTGGGGAATCGGCTTTTTTAGTGCTGACCTGGTTAGGACTATTTTCTCGAAGTATTTCACCAGTAAGGGTTTTGCTGGCGATGAACTACAGAAAAAACTGGCTCTGTGGACAGGTATCAACTCGCTGATGCTCAATCTGGGGGCTTTCTGCGGCATTCATGCCTACAGCTGGCTGACCAACACGCGGCTTGGCCGACGACCGACATTTGCCATTTTCTATATTCTTGCCATGTGCTGGACGGCTTTCACCTTTTGGAATCTTGACCAGTTCAGCGAAATTTTCTGGATGATCCCGATCATGGGATTCTGCCAGATCGCCCTGTTCGGCGGCTTTGCCATCTATTTCCCCGAATTGTTCCCGACCCGCCTGCGATCGACAGGTACAAGTTTCTGCTATAACGTTGGCCGCCTCGTGGCTGCCATCGGGCCATTTACACTCGGGTATCTCACCGGTAATGTTTTCAAGCATACGGCCGATATGGGCGGAATTGTCGATAATTCCATGCCTTATCGCTATGCCGGCGTGGTGATGTGCGGCTTTTTCCTGATCGGCCTTGTGGCTTTGCCATTCGCGCCCGAAACCAAGGGCAAGCCTTTGCCGGAATAATCAGGCCGTTTTGTTTCCTGGCGGGAATGAATTTGCATTTCCGCCTGATGAAATATCTTTGTGACAATTTGAAGGAAGAGAATTCAAATGAAACCAAATCCCGTTAAAGCCGCGCTGAAGGAAGGTCGCCCGCAGATTGGTACATGGCTCAGCCTTGGATCAGTCGCCGCCTGCCGGTTTCTGGCCAGGCAGGGCCTGCCGTGGCTGACTGTTGATATTGAGCACACCCACACGGATATCAACACTGCGGCTATGATGTTCGGTGCGATTGCCGATGGTGGAACTGTGCCGTTAGCCAGAATTCCAGTTGGCGATCACACTTGGATTAAACGAGTGCTTGACTGCGGCGCCTTTGGCGTGGTTGCCCCGATGATCATGAACGCCGAAGAGGCGGAGAGGGTTGTCAAAGCCTGTAAATATCCGCCTGAGGGTAATCGCTCAGTGGGTGGTGGCTTTCATTCACTGAATTTCAACACAAAGGCCGACGAATATTACAATAAAGCCAATAATGAAATTTTGGCGATTATTCAGACAGAGCATATTGCTGCTGTTGAAATCGCTGACAAAATTTATAGCGTTCCTGGCATCGATGCCGTGTTTGTCGGCCCTAACGACCTTGCCGCCAGCATGCGCACCCCCGACGGCCAGTGGCCCAGCAAAGAACGACAGGAAGAAGTGCTTCAAGAGATTCTTGCCGCCTGCAAACGAAACAACGTGCCCGCTGGTCTTCACACATTTTCCATCGAAGATGCCCTGAAAAGAGCTGCCGAAGGCTGGCAGTTTATTGCCATGAACAGCGAGCTTCGGTTTATGCTGGAAGGAGCCCGG
>JBJTRR010000305.1:0-1536 GCA_046076185.1 bacterium
TCCTGAATTCGCCAGAAGCGGACGGCGTTTTCGCCGAGCTCAGGAAAGTGGCGGCGGATCGTCGATTCCCAGTCGGCCGTTTCGCATGTCATCACGAGTTCGTCACTGGCCAGACACATACGATATTCAGATGTGCGAATGGCGTGGAAGTCGAGCCCAACGCGGTCGAGCAGGGCACGAATGGGTTCGCCGGCGGCCAGGCCCATCAGGGCAGTGGCGCCGCAGTCGAACGTGAACGGCCCCCGCTGAAAATAACCAGCACAGCCACCCAAGTGTGTGTGGCTTTCGCAAAGGGCGGTTTTCAAGCCTTTTCGCTGTGCCAGTGCGGCCAGAGCCAGGCCTCCGATTCCGCCACCAACTACGACCAGGTCATAATCTGATTGATCATAAGCCATGCGATGTGTTCCCGATTCAAAATCGCCTAATCTTTTGTAGATAAAAATTGCGAAACGGAAAGGATCTGAATGAAGGGTCCGGGCCATTCATTTGCAGTTAAAGCCTTTAAAATATGGGCAAATGGTGTGAGGTAAATGGCGAGGCAAGACTGTCTCTGGCGAGTTTGTATTGGGAAAATCTGGCCGGACTGATATACTTGAAACATCAGCGATTCAGTGTGAAACACGGCAATTCAGCAGGGAATTTGATTGATGGCACAGTGGATTCGAGTGGCGGGCGTGGCGGAAGTCAGCCCCACCAAAGCCCGGGAAATTGAGCATCAGGGTCGTGTGATTGCAGTTTTTCAGGTGGGCAGTGAATATCACGCGATTGACGGAATTTGCCCCCATCAGGGAGGCCCCCTGGCGGAAGGCCCGCTGGAAGGCACCTGCGTGACCTGCCCCTGGCACGGCTGGCAATTTGACGTGGCGACCGGCAAAACACCGCTGGGCAGCCGTGTGAAGCAGGATGTTTATGCGGTGAAGGTCGAGGGCGACTCGATTTTCGTCGAAGTGCCCTGAATCAAAACCTGACAGGCTCCAGCCCGGCTGGTTCCACCTTGGGCCGGGTGGCCGAAAATCCAGATCCTTCCCCCACAAGAACCTGACCAGCCACGCTGAGAGTGAATGTGTTTACGATCAGGCCCTTCAGGAACAATGACGTTGCCGGCATTGTTTCGGCCTGGAACCGGCTGATGACCGGCCCAAACGTGGCCGGGCCGATTTCCACCAGCGAATTTGAAATGTATGTGCTCTCGCGGCCCTATTTTGATGCCGCCGGGCTGCTGGTCGCTACCGACGATACCACGAACGAGATCACTGGTTTTACCCATTGCGGCTTTGGCCCGGCAGAAGCCGCCACATTCTGCCGATGCCTCGATAAATCAATGGGCACCATCGCCGTGGTCTGTGCCGGGGCCGATGAGTCCTTACAGAATGCACTGATTCAGGCCGGAATCAAATTCCTGAAAAGCCAAGGTGCGGGTGTGATTTATGCCGGCGGGCGATACCCTTTAAACCCCTTCTATTGGGGGCTTTACGGCGGCAGCGAATTTTCGGGCGTGCTTGAAAGCGAGCCGGGCTTGCATGCATCGCTGGTTCG
>JBJTRR010000306.1:0-1556 GCA_046076185.1 bacterium
GCAACGATGTCATGATGTATGAGCAGCCCTCACGCTGATCAATATCCTGAAATATCGCGAAAGGCTGCCAATTGCGGCAGCCTTTTTTATTTACATTTCAATTGGCCGGCATATTGGAGTAAACCGATTAAAATTCAAATCTTGTCATAATCACCTTGATAGCGAATATCCAGCGCGTTGTTAAACCTGTTAAGCATATTGATAAACCCTATCAGAAACGTCAGCTCTACAATTTCAGGCTCGGTGAAATACAATTTCAATTCATTAAAGAATTCATCAGTAACTCGATTGGAATCGCCTGTGACCAACTCTGTATATTTTAATGCAATTTTCTCCCGATCGCTCTGTAATTCAGAATCAAGAACTGAATGAACCGGATCATTACTGATACTAAGGTGCCGCATCAGACTGATATGCGATTGAGTGCAGAATTGACATTCGTTAAGAATTGATGCTCTCAGAATCACTTTTTCCTTGAGCGATCTTTCCAGTAATCCGCCGGGATAAACAGCGTTTCCGAAAGTGGCGAACGAAGCCAGTATTTCAGGACGCATGGCCATGGCCTGAAGCATTTCCACAACTGGAAGGCCAGCCTCATGCAGTGCCCTGCTCTCTGCCAGGCTTTCATCGTGTGAAACAGCCTGAAATGACTTTGAAACAATCGCTGGATCAATTTGAATTCGCATATTTTTTCAACCGGTTTCTATTACAATTTCTTATGATGCATGGAATCTGTAATGAATTCCTGAAGCCAATAATCTGTGGTTTACGGGGCTTTTTGATTTGTCACACTGGCACCATGGCCATTAAGCAAAGAAACATCCGGTAATTGTTCAATCCGCACACCAAGCCCGTTGGCCAGCGAAACTTCATCCTGCTCAAAATCAGTCGCTTCAGCCTGCCACATTGGCCTGCCGGTTGACCAGAAATTCTCCTTGAATTTTAAACTGCCATGCACGGCCTGTGTGTCATTCGTGGCATGGTTTAACTGCCATTCCTCACGGTTCTGCCGCTTCATCATCTGGCCTGACTGATCGTTCATGTCTGTGCGGTAAAATGTCCACTGGTCATAGGCCACTTCGTCGCCATCCCAAAACAAAGTTTCATTTTGAATCTGGTTTGGCTCACCACCCCTGACATCAATCAAAGCCTTATTATTCTCAGGCTGGGTTGAGAGAATTGTCCGTCTCGCCTGAATTTGCAATCTGGGTAGGTCAAGAACCCGATTTGCAATAGAAATATCAACCAGGCTGCTTTTCAGAATCGCAGTGGATTGCGTCAACTGCATTCTCGTGTTCTGGGCTGATTGCATTTGCTCAACAGGTAATAATGTGATTAATGCATTGCCTGAAACAAGCAGAGAATTGGCGACATCAAGCTCGCTTCTCGTATTCGCCTGAACTTCAATCACTTTGCCAACCGTACGAATTATACTGTCAATCACTCGTAGAAATGTCTTCTGCGTGTTTGAGAAGACCTGATCGTGAAACTCAGAAATTCGAAATACAACCGATTGATCATTCTCACTGGCAACGGTAATTGAGCAGTCCTCAATC
>JBJTRR010000307.1:0-5337 GCA_046076185.1 bacterium
AGCGATTGTCAGACCCGCCAGCCAACCGCCGCCATCAGCAACCATTGGCTGAAACCCGGTTCCGGCACCTGCCGGAAGTTCTTCCAAACGTTATACATCAATCGGATCAATTTCGCCAGTGGGAGTTTTTCTGCCGGTGATTCCTGCGAAAGCTGGCGACTGATGTCTGTTGCAGCATGCCTTAAATTTGCCGATGATTCGCCGGCAGCGTTTATTCGCCGGCAAATTTCCAATTTTCATTGAAAAAGCCTGAAGTCACGGTTTCTGTTGAGCCATCAGGACGTTTTTTCAAAACGGCCCAGTCACCCAGCCGTGGATAAAGCAGGGCATTGGTCCCTTCAAAATCCTTTCTGCCGAAGGTGTGGCCCGAGTTGATAACGACATATCTGCGAGAGTTAAACGGGTTGGGAGCGATCAGCACAGGCAAATAATCTTTGGTGGAATAGGTTTTGCCGCCGAGCGTAAATTCAGTGTCAGTCCACTTGATTTGGCCCAGCTTTGGCAATATTCGTGCGATCACTGAATTATTCGCGGGTGTGCCGAAAAGGATGAGATTCAACTTCGGCGAGCCAATGGCTTTTTCTTCCTGAAAATCTTTGACGTTGCCCATCGGCAGGTCGCCACGCATGAACTTCGACCAGTTGGCTGAAAATTCGTCGAGCCTGCGCTGTTCTATCCCGGTTTGAGACTTTTCAGGGCCTAGTACGACAAACGACGATGTGAAAGCGTCGTCGATTGGGCCCTGCACGCCGGGCCTTTTGAAGGGTTTTGCCATGTCCTCAGTCAGCTCCTCAAGGCCAAGTGCCCGCCATTTGTCTCCTTCGCGAACAAACTGATTCATGAGGAATGGAGGCTTGTCTAGCAACTGTTCGCCAATTTTGACCTTTTTCACGTCGCGGGCATGAAGAAAAAACGCATCGACATTATCAAGTCTGCTGATTGTTGCCGTCTTGCCGTCATCGCTCAGTTCGGCCTGAACCCAGGCTTTTTGAAATTGCTCACCCATCTTCACGATCCTGATCCAGCCCAATTGGGAATATTTCAGTGAGTAAGTCACGGCGTCAATTTTGCGGGGTAACTGATCTGTTTTAACCTGCCTGGAAACAAATTCGTCCATGATTTTGCGGCTGGCCGGGTCAACCCTGTGGCCCATTTTAGCGCCCACAACGCGAAGGAATGGAACATCACTGGCAGTTGTCAAAAGTCCTTCCGTTTTTAATGCAAAGCCTTCCTTTTTGAGTTGGTTCAGAACATTTTCTGATGACACAAGTTGCGGGTCTTCTTCGCCGCCATAGCCGATTGTCGGCACCGCTGTTACATTCCTTGCCCAGGCATAGGCATCATAAATTCGCAGTGTTTTTTCAACCCACGGTGAAATATTTTTAAGCCGGGCGTAGTTCACGGTTTCATTAAAACCGGCGCCGGCCTCAACACTTCTCCACCAGGAAGGATTGTGCAGGCCCAGATGCCAGGCACCCGCCCCACCCATTGAAAATCCCTGTAAATCAATTTTGTTTAAATTGATATTGATTTCCATTTCATCTTTCAGGCGATCAACTGTCTGAAGAATGGCTTCATTCACGTCGATTTCACCCGCCCATCGGTAGGCATTGTTGGTGCGGCCATAAACATGCAGCACAACCCTTTGCATGCCATTTTCAAGCTCACCTTTCGGATAAGGCTTGCCTTCGTGAGCATCAATAAATGAAATTTCATTTAGAGTCTGGTTCCGGCCATGAAGCACAACCAGAAGCGAGTCGGGCTTTTTCTTATTCGCATCTGGCGGAAGATAAACCGCATATGGCTGCACCGAGGCATCAACCATTGATAGATAACCCAGAACCGTGCCAGCCCCGGCAGTGAATTCAGGGAGTGACTTGAGGCGCTTCTTCGTCAGTTCAATCGCTTTATCAGTCATCGCCACAAATTTGGGCGTGTAAAATTCATCATGCTGAAGAATCCAGCGAATGGCTTTTCTACCAATTTCCTTGTCCGTCCAGCTGGTGTAAACCTTTCCACTTCGTGCCCATTCTGGCGTATGTAATTGATTAAATTCCTTATCAAGCTCTTTCAAAACCGACTCGAATCGGTTGCGATCTGCTGCCGAAATCTTCACTGTTTTCGCCGGCTCAAAATTCGGTGCCTGGGCCAGCAGAAAACTTGCTGAAATAAAAATGCAACTGATTGCAATTGAGAATTGAATTAAAGCACGCCGCATGGGATCTGACTCGCTTTCCATTGGAATTGTTGAATTGTATCAGTCGAGAAAACGCACGGCGATCATATCAATCGTTACGCCCCGGCCTTCGCCAGGAATTACGTTCGTCACACCGGCCTTGGAAGCTGTCGGCGGGCGTTTCGGGTCATAAAGTGTTGGCCGAATTGTGTCGAGACTTTTGTTAGCATTGGGCTTTGAGACGTAATAAGTCGCTTTGGTCAGGTGTTTCATGTCTGACTTCGTTTCGTCAAGTATTTGCTTTAACTGCTCAAAAATTGGTTTGGCCTGGCTTATTTCAGGTGTGTTGGCCGGGGCTGTCAGGCCACTGGTGTAAATGGTTTCAAATTTACCCTGGGCAATGGCCGTTCGGCTGTAAACCGGCGAGGTTGTCATGCCTGGTGGGGTCAGATATCTCAGCCCGGTGGGTGTGTTGGCGCCTGTCGAGGCCACCATTTCAATTTCAACGGGTTGGGCCATGGTCCATTCCACCAAGACCAGCGGTGGCGATTGGCCGCCAAAAAAATCAGCCACTGCCTTGCGGACCTTTTCCGCTTCGCCAGGTGGTTTGTAAAAGGCTTTGACAAGCACCACTCTTGATTTGTCGGAGCCAAGAAATTTCAATGTGCGTTCCAGGCTTTCCAGCGTTGCTGTGGTGGCCCCGGTCAGCGTGCCATCGCCTTTTTCGGCCTGGCCTGCGATATCAATTCGCCCGTTGGGTGCTAATATGGCTGATTCACCCGGCTTTGACTCATTTTTTGTTGCGATGGTAATGGCATCAAATGCCATTTTTACACCCGGCTTTTCGATACTTGACTCGACTAATGTCAGGGATGGTCGCTTTGCCTGATCAGGGAATGCTTTCTGAAGGATTTCGATCAGTTCATTGGTATTTACACCTGGCGCAACTGCCACATGAAGCCTGAGAACGGAATCAAGCCCGCCGCAAAGCTGGCTGATTTGCCTGAGGCCGCTTTCGACCTGAGGCCTCAGCCCCGACCCGGCATCCGGGAAAATCTGTGTGGTGTGGATGGTGGCTGACCCGGCAGGAGCGGTGCGATATGCAGCGAACCCGTGGGCCTGATCAGCGGGCAGGGCAGTGAAAATCATGGTGAGAACGATGGATAGCATGAGTTTACCGAAAGTCGGGGGCTGGTGTTGCGTAGCGGCGGGAAGCCTGATTCGCTATATCATAATGGATAGCAGCCCAGTGGGCGAGTGCCTGCCGAATTCGATTTCTCTGGAATCTTGTATCGGCCGGCCGATTCTGGCAGACTGAACAGGCCGAGCGATTGCAACAACCCGATTTCTAGCCAACACCAACCTGCACGTATCTCATGAGCCTCACCAAAACGACTGATATTCGACCTGTCAGCTGCGAAATGTATTTGCTGCCCATCAAGACGCGCATGCCGCTGAAATTCGGGCCTGAAATCACAACCGAAGTGACTTGTGCCCGAATTTGCCTGAAAGTCACTTCACGCAGTGGCCAATCGGCCACGGGTTGGGGTGAAACGCCGCTTTCGGTGCAGTGGGTGTGGCCAAGTTCTGTCTCTTACAGTCGTCGGCACGATGCTCTTGTCGATTTCTGTCGCGAGCTGGTTGCTGAATGGGCTGCTTTTGACCATTTTGGCCATCCGATGGAAGTGGGGCATGCCTTTACCGAAGGGCCACTTGTAGAACTTTGGGCAAAGACGAATGCCACGCGAATCGGGCAGGGGCTTGAGCCAATGCCATGGCTGGCGGCACTTGTCTGCTGCTCGGCTTTAGATATTGCCCTGCACGACGCCTTTGGAAACCTGCTGGGGCGGCCGACCTACGAAACTTACAACGCCCAATTCATGAATAAGGATCTGGCTTTTTATCTTGAACCAGCAAGTGACACGAAAGTTTCATTTGAGGGAAAATACCCAGAAGACTTTTTCGTGAAAAATCCTCCCAAACGGCTGCCGGCATGGCACCTGGTGGGTGGGAAAGACCCCGTTGGCCCAGACGAATTAAACGGCACAGAGCCGAACGACGGATACCCTGTGCTGCTGCAAGACTGGGTTCAGACCGATGGCCTTGATTGCTTGAAAATCAAGCTTCGAGGCGACGACATGGCCTGGGATTATGATCGCCTTGTTGCTGTGGGTGAACTGGCCATCGCCAACAATTGCAATTGGCTGACAACCGATTTCAATTGCACAGTGCACGACCCTGCCTATGTCTGCGAAATTCTTGACCGGCTTGTGCGTGAGCATCCGCGAATTTATGGCATGGTTCTTTATGTCGAACAACCGTTCCCATATGACCTGGAGACAAATGCCATAGATGTGCACAGTGTATCGGCCCGCAAGCCCTTGTTTATGGATGAATCGGCCCATGACTGGTATGTAGTGCGGCTGGGGCGAACCCTGGGCTGGACGGGTGTGGCTCTGAAAACCTGTAAAACCCAGACCGGAGCCCTGCTGAGCATGGCCTGGGCCAAGGCCCACGGCATGACATTGATGGTGCAGGATTTATCGAACCCGATGCTGGCCCAGATTCCGCATTGCCTGCTGGCTTCGTATGCCGGCACAATCATGGGTGTGGAATCGAACGGAATGCAGTATTATCCGGAAGCCTCAAAGCCCGAGTCGGCTGCACATCCAGGGCTTTACAAGCGTCGAGGTGGCCTGCTCGATCTGACAACCATTGCAGGGCCCGGTTTTGGCTATCGGTTAAGCGAAATCAGCCGGGATCTTTGCGAAGCTGTCGCATCAGCGTGATTCCAACTGAAATGAACAAAATGCAATCTGACAGATCAGGCACGATTCATGATTGTTGACATTCACAGCCACGCCTGGGCCTATCCAGCCCATTTCAGTGACGACTTTCGGGCACAGGCACGCCGGGCTCGTGCCGGCGTGGAAGTCGATTTGTCAGTGAAATATGAAGAATATCGGCGCACCGCCACTGAATGCGATGTGACAGTCGTCTTTGGTGGTAAGGCGATGCTGAGCGGCCTATGGGTTGATGATCGATATGTTGCTGACTATGTTTCGCTTGACCCAGCACGCCTGCTTGGTTTTCTCTCGGTTGATCCGACCCAGCCTGGCTGGGAATATGAATTGCAGCAGGGGCATCAGGAGCTGGGCATG
>JBJTRR010000308.1:0-6075 GCA_046076185.1 bacterium
GCTGTGGCTGTGGCTGTGCCGGCACCGGCCCAGAGTTTTTCGATTTCTTCACGCGAGACACCGGTGTATTTCAGGGACATGTCTCGCATGTCCACAATCGGCTTGCCATCGGCATACATCAGGGCATCGGCAATGCAATAAGGTTCGGGCCCATAGCCAATCTCCTTGATTTCAATTTCATACATCACCGTTATGGTTGATTCCAGAACCTGGCCACGGCACTTCAGGCGGCTACGCACGCCGGTAACAGGTTCCATAGCCACTTCTGGCCGGCTTTCACACACCCAGCCCATGCGAAGAAGATAAATGCGCAGCGTGTGCAGGCAGCATTCAAACATGAGCGTGCCGGGCATGACACGGTCATCCACGAAGTGGCAGACCATGAACCATGCCTCGGGCTGAATGTCGAATTCGGCTCTAATCCGGCCCAGGCCAAACCGACCACCGGTGGGGTCAAGCTCAGTCACCCGGTCCACCAGCCGCATTTGGCCTGAAGGCAGAGTGACGGGGTTTTTCAGATTCAGGCCACCAAACTGCTGACCAAAAGCGGCAGCAATGTCGCCCTGTCGCAGCTTATCAAGGGCTTCTTCACTCACAGTCTGGTTGGTCATGGGCACCAGCTCTCGCCAGTCGGCGGGGCGCTTGCCGGGCTGGTTTTGAAGTTCGGTGCGGGTGCGAACGACACCCTGGCCAGCGGCCAGATGTTCAGGCGTGAAAAAGCCGGCACAGCCATCACGCATGGTCAGGTAAGGCTTGCCATTGACGGTGGCATCAAAGGCGAAGCGGAAAAGCCAGGTTTTATCCTGCCTGAAGAAGTTCAGAATTTTAATATCATAGACAATCACTTCGCCGGGCCCTGGCATGTGGTCGTGGAAGGTGACCACTGCATCAAGCAGGCGATACATGGCCAGGCCTTTGGTTTCGTAGTCGATACCCAGATAGCCTGAGAGCATAAGGTCGGCCTGGCCTGATTCCACGGCAATACACACGGGAATGCGATTGCAGTCAAGATACCAGTCGCCCGGCAGAATGTCGTGCTCGGTGACGATGCGCCCATGGGTCATGGAAAGCGGTTCGCCCTCGATTTGCGTGACTCTGTCCACAAGCATGAGCGGTTCGTCAGGCAGACGCACCCGGGTGGGATAATTGTCGATCTCGGCAAATTTCTGGCCAAAAACTGGCGCAATTGGCCCTCGTCCGTATGTCAGGCAAAGCTCGCGTGAGAGACTTCTCGGCGTTTCCACCGGCACTGGCAAAGGTGCGACCGGGGCGGGGCTGGTTGCGGGCGAAACTGGTGCATGCTCTGCAAAAGCAGGCATTTCCTGGCTGATTTCAGCGGGGAGGGAACCCTGATTCAGGGCCATATTGCGGAAGTCTCTAAGCATTTCGGCCCAGAGTCGCTGAAATTCACCGTGCGCCAGACTGGTGGCCGACTGAGCCTGAATGAAGGCTTCAGCAGTGGTGTCGGCCGGTAATTCCAGCGAAATTCGTGAAGTAGTGTCAGACCATGAGATTCGCGATTCGGGCTTCATAAATAGATCTTCTTCCAAGGCGACTTGAACAGTAGTAAACGAGGATATTTCCGGTAAATCAGGGGGTGACGATTCGTTGTCGGCAGATGTATTGTCAAGAACAGTGTTCGACACTTCCGTAGATTCTAAAACGGGCTGGGCCGTTTCACGCCAGTTAATGCGCACGGGGCGGGGCGGGAAAAGAGCCATATCCGTCGGCCAGTCGATGGGTATGCCACCAACCCTGAGAGTCACGCAACGGGCAGGGGCAGGTTCGGGGCAGGGGCCGAAAAGCCTGGCCCAGTCGCTGCTTCGAATCCCGTAGCCCAATGCAAAAAGTTCGGCAAAGCCCCTGAGAAATGTTGCCACAGGGTCGCCCTTGGCAGGTGTCAGAGGAATGGTTTTATGTGGCACATCTTTGAGAATAGCCTGAATCATGCGACTGCATGACGAGCCGGGGCCAATTTCGACAAACGTTCGAATCCCATCCTGCCACGCCTGCCGGACCAGCCTCACAAAATCAACAGTCTGATGGGAAAGGCCGGTAATCGCCTCGGCGCAGTTGTGGGGAGTCGGCTCATAGGCACCACCAAAAACGGCGCTATAGAGCTTAAGTGGTGCCGGGTTATGAATATTCAGCTTGTGCAGGGCATAATAATTTTCTCTCACTGAAAGGGCCAGTGGCGCGTGCATTGTCGAGACAATACCAACGGGCAGCCGACGACAGCGAATCGAGGCAAGCACTCGTTCAACGGCGGCTCGCTGGCCACCCAGAACCACTTCATCGGGGGCATTGATGATCAGGATATGCGCTCGCGGTTCAGTGGCAATCGCCTCTCGCACGACTTCAAGCGGTTTTGGTACGACAACCGTCAGCCAGTCCACAGGTTCGTCGGGAGCCAGCTTCCAATAGCGGCGGGCGGCATGGCAGGGGCCGGCAAGCTCAGTTTTAAACAGGTCGCTCTGCCGCATTCTCTGCCAGAGTTCGTCATGATCAACCCAAGCACCACTGGCCAGCAATTGAACGGATTCACCCAGGCTCAGGCCCATCATGGCGTCGGGTTCTACACCCATTCGACGGGTGAAATCACTCACCGCCATGCCCAGGGCGGCCTGGCCGAAAATCAGGTCGCAGTGGTCTTCGGGGTTTTCGGGAATTTCGCCATGCCAGAATAGCCCTGGGTAAAGTTCAGTGCGGGGTGTGGCCCATTCACTGCAGATGTGGTCAAAAAGCTCGGGCCAGCGGGCTGAAAGAGCCCGGCCCATACCGGCATAAGCACTGCCCATGCCGGGAAAGACGAACGCCAGGCCGCTGTTTTGCAGTCGTTCAGGCGTGTAAATATAGTCAGACTGCGACACAAACCGCTTATGGCTATGATCAAGCCCGGTGCGAATATGCTCAATAGCCTGGGCAATGATCGCCGGCGCATCGGCCGTGCGCCAGAGCACCAGCGAAAGCCGCTCGGCACCCATCTGTTCCGGCTGATTTTCTCGATGCCACCAGGCTGAAGCTAATATCGACGGCTGTCGATCTCGATTCTCCGGTCGGCCAAGAAATTCACGCAACAATCCAGCCTGACGCATCAGTTCTGCACGGTCAGAAGCATGCAGAAGAAATATGCCGACAGGGTCGATTCGGTTTGCCTGTGGCACAAGTGATCGATCAAGATTCAGATTCTCTTCTATCTTATGTTCGGAAGCACGCAAAGCAGGTCGAAAAAGCGACGTCCTTGGCTTGCACGTCTCTTCAGGCATCCAGTAGCTGGCAGGCTCAATCACCTGTAAGGCATCATTCGACACAACAACGACTGCTGATTCAACCCTGGTGGCAACCGAAAGCAACTCCCGTGTCCAGCTGACCAGCGATGTTGCTGCACCGGCATATATAGCTTCATGCTGAACTTTGGCCTGAACAGATTCGGCCACGCGGCGATTATCAATCGAAAGGTAAGCCAGGGCTTGGTTCGCCGGTTCCAGGTCAGCACGCCGCAGCACTATGGCAATTGCCGTATCTGCGACGACAAGCCTGTTGTTTATGCCATGACCAGCCAGCCAGGCGGCCCAGGCGTGCCGAAGGTCGCTGGTGATATCAACAGCACCCACAAGGGCTTCATCAATTTGCCCCGATGCTATCCAGGCGAAGGCCGTCTCAAGTGCCGTGATTCCGGCATCGGTAGAGTCGGATATGGTGAAACTGGGGCCACCCAGACGAAATTCACGCGCCAGGCGACTGGCTGCGATCGAGGCCAGATTGCCCATGACCCGGTTGGCCGTGAGTGCCGGCCCGAAGGCATCTCGTGCTTCTTTTATGTGAGTCTTGCGGTGCGATGAATCACCATGCGGGTCGGTCAGGGCCCATCTAAGCTGAAAATGATTGGTGCCCTGATCAAGTGAAACACCCAGCAAGACGGCTGTTCTCAGGCGTGGTTCGCTGCCCCGGCCAAGCCAGCCGGCCTGACGTGCAGCTTCGTGCGCTGCATTGAGAATTAACGCCTGTTGCGGCAGAACCTCTTCAAGCTCGGAAGGCGGAATCCGAAACCGGCCGATGGGAACGGCAACCGTTTCGGCCAGAAGCCCTTTGACTTTCGGCACGGTGTCGTCAAGGCTTGCCGACTCTTCACCGCCACCCACACCATACCAGTGCCCCGGCGATTCAAGCGAAGAGGTTTCACCATGTAGCAAAGCCGTGGCCAGGCCAAACACACCTTCATGTGGGCCGATACGGCCACCAATCGCACTGACTGCCACGCCAGCCGGGGGATTGACAAGAGTCTGACTCGTTTTTTTAGAAAATTGTTGCCCGATATATTCTTCAACGATCAAATGGGCATTGATACCGCCAAATCCAAAACCTGAAAGTGCTGCTCGTCGTGGAGTCACCGCATCGCGGCGATGCCATGGCTCCAGTTCACGCAGAACGCGAAACGGGCTGTCGGATATGTCAAGTGTCGATCGTGGTATTTCAAAACCGGCCGTGGGCGGCAGTTTTTCGGCCTGAAACGCCAGCAGCAGCTTAGCCAGACCAGCCGCGCCGGCAGATGTCAGCCCATGACCGATGTTTGATTTCACCGAGCCTAAAGTGCAAGGGCCGGAAGAGCCCTGATCATCGGCCCAAAGCGTGCGAAGACTGCGAAATTCTTCGGAGTCACCCACTGGCGTGCCTGTGGCGTGGCATTCAATCGTGTCTATCTGCCGTGGCGAAAGGCCGCATTCTGCATAGGCCGCACGCATGGCCCGAAGCTGCCCTTCGGAGCTGGGTGCAAGCAGTGCACCCGATACATCGTTCGACAAGCCTACTGCACGCAGCACACCCAGAATTCGGTCGCCATGGGCCAGGGCATCGTCAAGCCGCTTGAGCAGAAAAATGCCAGCGCCTTCACCCACCACCAGACCATCACCACGTTCGTCAAATGGCCTTGGCACTCCGCCAGAACTTAAGGCATGAAGCTGGGCAAAACCCATCTGGGTGTAGAGACAGTCAGGCCGCGAGAGACCGCCTGCCAGAACGGCATCGGCTCGGCCCGAACGAAGTTTATCCATGCCTAGTTTCAGTGCATAAATCGATGACGCACAGGCTGCGTCAAGTGTAAAAGAGTTGCCACCCAGGCCCAAAGCTTCTGAAATCAGTCGGGCCGGCAGTGAAATCGGGTCGCGATTGGCGGGGTTCTGGCTGGCCAGTGGCCGCTCCTGCTCACGCCGCCGGGCCATCTCCCACGAAAAAAGTTCCTGCGACCATGCCGCCGTAGATTCTGTTGGAAGTGCAATATTACCAAGAATGACACTTGTTCGTGATCGATCAACCTTTTGTGTCTTTGCTGAATTCCATGCTGCGGCTGCTACATGCAGGGCCAGGCCAAAAACGGGATCAAGCGAGGCGGCGTCCCAATGCCCGGGCAACCTCAAATTTTGTGAATCAGGTTGCCAGTCGCGGCCGATCAGGCAGGCCGAGAGGCTGTAAACCGCATCAGGGTGAATCCCTGAAGGCTCAAAAAGCTCGGCAGGGTCAACCGGCCAACGGGCCTTGTCAATCGGGCGAGCCATGCACCGGCCACTTGAGATGATCTCCCAGAACGCCTCAGGCGTGTCGGCTCCCGGAAAAACCAGGCCCATGCCCACAATGGCTATCGGTTCGGCTGTGTTATTTTCTGACTTCTGCACGGTGATTTCCTGACGAATCAATCAGCAGCGGCTATTCTGCCCAACCTGATTCCGCACAAACGCGGCTGCCAGATTCGGATCCATAATGCCGCGAATACCGTCAATCCGTCCGATCAGCGTGCCGTGCCTGTCCCACACCGCCGCATCTGCCATCACTTCATAATCGTTGCGTTTCGCCAGCCTCAGGGCAATTCTGCCATCAAGATAGGCGTCGGAGTCAACCATCGCCCATGAAAGCGAGTCAAAGCCCATCGGCAGGCTGAACTGGCCCCCCGTCATTCGTGGCCAGGCACAAAGGCCCTGCATAATCGCGTCAACGACCAGCGGATCGACAATCCACCGGCTGCGGGCCGGTGATTTCAGCCAGTCGCCTGGCTCGCTGCCATGCCTTATTCGTGCCACAAAC
>JBJTRR010000309.1:0-7567 GCA_046076185.1 bacterium
CCTTCTTCATCCGGTTAAAAACGTCGGTCAGTACCTCGCGACCGCCACCGACGACTTCCGATGTGGTAAAGCCTTCATAGCCGACTTCAGCCAGTGCGGTGAGGATATCAGGCCAATCTTCCGTGCCTTCACCAATTTTGCACCAGGGGTTTTTCTTTTCATTACAGGCATTAATGTTGAAGCCCTTGAAGTCGAACTTCACCAGACGCTTGCCAAGAGTGCGGATCCAGGTGGCTGAGGGCACGCCATATTTGAGCATGTTGGAACAGTCAAAATAGGCACCCACCCATGGCGATTTGAACTGGTCCACATAGGCCACCATCTGTTCGGGCTTCGTGATGAAGTCGTTCCAGACGGTTTCAATGCCAATCACAACCTTCATCTCTTCCGCCAGAGGCAAAACTTTTTTGACTTCAGCGGCCGAACGCTCAAAACATTCGTCGTAAGTGACGCCGCCCCTGGCCACGCCCGGCACGAGGAGGGCTGTTTTGGCGCCAAAGAAGTGGGCGTCGCGAATGGCTGTCTCAAGTGCTTTCAGGCCCTCGGCACGCACGGCTTCATCAGGGCTGGAAAGGGGCTTGTTCCAGTGAACGGAGTCGATTGTGCCATGCACCACAATGCCGGTTTTTTCGCTTGCGGCTTTCAGGGCCGGCAGATCAATTTTCGAGGGGCTGTCAATTTCAACACCCTCGTACCCGATTGACTTGACCAGTTCCAGCTTCTCAAGCGGGGTTTTGCCCTCACCAATCATGCCGTATTTTACGGCCAGCTTCAGCTTCGGACGCTTGCCGGGAAAGGCCTGTGCCGAAAGACCGCTGGAAACTGCCAGGCCAGTTGCCATGGTTGATCTGACAAACGAACGACGCGACTGATTCATGGTTGGGAAACTCCGTAATTTATGGTGAATCGCCCTTTTGAGTCAGGCTTTATCAAGTGTCGTGATGCCGGGAATGGCCACAGGCGGTACGGGATAGTCGCCGAATTTCAGGTCAGCGGGGAAGAGATCTTCCTTGGAATTCATGACTTCTTCCCATGTCACAGCCTTACCGCTGTAGGTCGCCATGCGGCCCATAATCGCCATTAGCGTGCTCTTGCACATGTAGTCACTGTTGTCAATGGTCTTGCCGGCACGCAGGGCAGCGAATAGCTCATTGTGCTCATTCTGGTACATGTCGTCCTTCAGGCCGGCCGGCTTGCGGTATCGCCAGCTCTTGCCGCCGGCTTTGCCTTCAATTCGGTGCTTGAAGACGTCGCAGACGCCCTGAGTGCCATAAATCCAGTCGGAAACGTCGTTGGCCGTGCCGGCCTGCTGGCGGCAGAAGCTGTAAAGTCGCACGCCATTGGCATATTCATAAACCACGGCATGGTGGTCGAAAATGTTGCCGTAATCGGCCTCAGTGCGCTGCTGGCGACCACCCAGGCCGACGGCCTTGACCGGTGGTTCATCGCCCATGGCCCAGGCCATTTTGTCAAGCGAGTGAATGTGCTGCTCAACAT
The DNA here is from genome assembly GCA_046076185.1 of bacterium. Lineage (GTDB taxonomy): Bacteria > Planctomycetota > Planctomycetia > Isosphaerales > Isosphaeraceae > QWQI01. The sequence continues at coordinate 1,498 of JBJTRR010000309.1, forward strand.
TATGGTCGCCCGAAAGCCACGTGAAATAGAGCCAGTTGCGCATCTGCCATTCCATATCGCTCCACTTCTGCTCGTTTTTTTCTTTGAGTGAGCGATACCAGAGCGGGCCGGTGTTGTAATTGCACTGCATGGTGAGAATTTCGCCGACGCCGCCGTCTTTTACGGCTTTGAAGGTTTCACGCATGCCGTTGTGATAACGCCAGCAAAGCCCCGAAACCATCATGAGCTTCTTTTCGCGGGCCTTTTTGCACGATTCCATCACGCTGCGAACGCCCGATGGATCTGTCGCGACAGGTTTTTCTGCAAATACATGCTTGCCTTTTTCGACGGCATAGGCAATATGCTGCGGCCGGAAGCCGGGAGGGGCAGCCAGCAGAACGACATCAACGCCTGAATCAACCACCTTCTTGTAGCAGTCGATACCGGTGAAGCTCGTTTCAGGCGTCACTTTCACGCGGCTTGCCAGCTCAGTCTGGTTTTTCAGCGTGTTGTGGCAACCTTCCAGACGATCTTTGAAGGCATCGCCAAGGGCCGTCAGATGAACACCCGGGTCGGCTGTAAGGGCCTGCACTGCGGCACCCGTGCCACGGCCGCCGCAGCCAATCAGGCCGACTTTGATCACGTCGCTGCCAGCGGCATGTGCCGAGCGAACCAGCCCAGTAGTTAAGGCTGTCGCAGCCGCGGTTTTGGCAAATTCGCGGCGGTTGGGTGAGTGGTCGTACATCTCGGGGCTCCTGATGAAGAGGAAATGGGCAGTGATTTTCGAGGATTCTGCTGAAAAGCGGAGGTTGTTTGTGCGTTCTTTTCGGCAGAAAAAGAATTCCCATAAAATACCATAAAATTGTTGCCCGTTCAAGAGCATGCATAAGTAAAGTGTTTAACGGATTTTGAGCAAAGCCGAATCAGGCAAGAATTTTGTCGATAACCTCACCGTGTACATTCGTCAGCCGGCGGCGGATTCCGTTGTGATAATAGGTGAGCTGTTCGTGATCAATGCCGAAAAGCTGCAGAACCGTTGCGTGGAAGTCGTGCCAGGTTGTGACATTTTCAACCGACTTCCAGCCGATTTCATCGGTTGCGCCATAACTTGTGCCGGGTTTCAGACCGGCACCGGCCATCCACACACTGAAACCATAGCGGTTATGGTCACGGCCAGGGCCGATTTTGTCGGAATCGCTTTGGGCAAAGGGTGTGCGGCCAAATTCAGTGGTAAATAAAATCAGCGTGTCGTCAAGAAGCCCGCGGCGGTGGCAATCTTCAAGCAGGGCGGCCACGGGTTTGTCGATGCGGATGGCCTCGGCCGAGTGATTTTCCGATACGTTTTCATGGGCGTCCCAACTGGCCCTGGGGCTGCCGGCGATGGGGCCGCCGGAATAGACCTGAATGTAACGCACACCACGCTCGGCCAGGCGGCGGGCCAGCAGGCATCGGCGACCAAATTCTGAGCAACGGGTGTCGTCAAGGCCGTATAATTTCTGCACCTCGGCCGATTCGCCAGAAATATCGGCCACTTCCGGCACGGAAAGCTGCATTTTGGCCGCCAGGCTATAGCTACGGAGGCGTGCGGCTAGAATTGGGTCGAAATCCGATTGAGACTGCTCCTTCTGCTGAATCCGGTCGAGAAACTGACGAATGTCGGCATCGGCATTCCGGCCTTTTGGGTTTGGGGCATAGAGGTCTCGCACTGGTTCAGGGCCGCTTTGAAAACTCACGCCCTGATGTTCTGCCGGCAAAAAGCCTGATGACCAGTTGGAAGCCCCGCCATTGGGGCCGCCGCGATGGTCGGGCAGAACGACGAATGTCGGCAGGTCGTCGGACTCATTGCCAAGGCCATACGAGAGCCAGCTCCCAAGCGACGGGAAACCGTTGAACTGGAAGCCGCTGTTTTCAAAGAACAAAGCGGGCGTGTGATTGGCCGATTCCGAGATCATGGATCGTATGACCGTGAGGCGGTCGGCCTGACGGGCGATGTGCGGGAAAAGCTCGCTGACTGGAAGACCGCTTTTGCCACGTGGTGCAAAGGCCCAGTCGGGCTTGCGTAAAAGCCCGATTTTACCGTTGAAGGTGTCAGGCGTCTCGCTGGTAACCAGATTTCGGCCATGGTGCGAGATAAGAGTTGGCTTGAAATCAAATGAATCGACATGGCTCATACCGCCAATCAGACAGATGTGGATGGCCCGTTTGGCTTTGGGGGCAAATCGGCCGGGGTTGAAGCCTGCACTGTAAGGCGAAGCCTGATCGGCGGCGGCCAGGTCGTGCGAGAGCATGTCGAGCAGTGCGGTGGCCCCAAGGCCGCTGATGCCCCAGTGGGCCAGCCACTCGCGGCGCGACAAAAGAGATGTGTTCTGGCCGTTTTCAGCAAAATTGTTTTTGAATTGATTTTTCATGTTTTTGGGTTCTTTGATTATTTTGCAATCACAAATTCATTGGTATTAAATAGCCCCAGGCAAACGGCCCAGAGACCGTGGCGATGGCTTAATGCCAGAGATTCGGTGGCTTCCGTGCGGTCAGGCGATCGCTGTAAAACATTCTGCCAGACGGCTTCAATCTGCTTTTCGGGTGAATCAGGAAATTGCAATTGAATTTTTCTTGCCAGTGTTTCAGCCATGCGCACGGTGAATGGGCCATGAAGCAGAGATAGTGCCTGAAGAGGCGTTGTGGTGACATTTCGTCGGGGGCTGGTGGTGGAAGGGTCGGGACAGTCGAATGTGTCTAAAAGTGTGCTTCGCCCGCCGCGCGGGCTGAAGCGGTAGATGGTGCGTCGCTGGAATTCAGGCTCGACAGGGTCAATTGGTTCGTAATAGGTGGTGCCATTATTGTTGTCAATCGTCACATCAATAAACCCCGGGCCACCCATCTGCGTATTAAGCAGGCCACTGATGGCCAGCATACCGTCTCGCAGAACTTCGCCTTCAAGGCGAGAGGGCGTGTGTCGCCAAAGCAGACGATTGTTGGCATCTTTTGCCATATTATTTGCGTTGGGGGCGGATGATCGTTTGTAGGCATCAGATGTCACAATGAGCCGATGCAGCGATTTCAACTGATAATGATTATTGATGAGATATTGAGCCAGAAAATCAAGCAGTTCCGGGTGGCTGGGGCGGCCGCCGTTGAAGCCGAAATCGTTGGGTGTATCAACAATTCCCGTGCCGAAGTGGTAATGCCAGATACGATTGACAATGACACGGGCAAAGACTGGATTTTCAGGTGATGTTATCCACCTGGCCAATTGCAGTCGGCGGTTGGAGTCGGTTGATTCTGAATTTAAATTCCAGTTGGCATTCTGACCTGTTAATTTCAAACCTGACGGATTCACCACCGGCCCAAATTGCACTACATCGCCACGCAGATGCACTTTCATCGGGCCTGGGTTCTGACGTGGTGCAATGGCATAAATTTTATTGACCGATTCTTTCGCGGTTGCTGTAAGTTCCTTCTGCAACTTGGCGAGACGCAATTGCAATTCCATACGACGTGCGAATTGGGCGGGTGGCAAAAGTTTTTTGAAATCGTCTTCGGAAATGAAATCGCCCTCTCTTTCTGCTGATTTTGAAATTTCATCGGCTTTGAGCGGCCGGTCGTAAACGCAGGCTCGCAGCACGCGGCCCTGGAAATGCTTGTTGGCACCGGCTGGCAGGTGTCTCAGGCCAATGGCGACATGAGTCTGGCCAAGCGGAAACTTGGCAATCTTGGTCTGCACAGGCAGGCCGTAAAGCCGGCCATCGCGATAGCAGGTGAGGGTGCCGTCTTTTTCATAAACAATTGCAATATGCACAGGGCGTAGGTGCATGGCATTCTCTGCCGGGCCCTGAAACGAAACTGTGCGAGAAAAACCATCGCTACCGGGCATCCAGCGGCGTGGTTCCTGCTCGCCATATACAACGGCATCAAAAATCGATCCGTCTTCCGACTCAAGACTGACAACGCCACCGCCCCGCTGGTCAAGATTGTCAGACATAACCCAGGCTTCAAAAGTTTTAATGCCCAGTGTTCGCTTCATGGTGGGGGTGCGCATGAAAGCGGTTTTACCGTCGAGAACCAGGGCTCCACCTTCGATGCGGGCATTGCCGAATAACTGGCCATGAAGGTTGCCGGCCGAGTCTTTTGTGTCATTGTCAAATGTCCACATGGCAAATGGCTTGGGAAAGTCGGTTTCGGTCGGTAATTTTGAATTCTTCGGGCGAAAACTGCGAGCCACGGTTTCAATTGATTGTATTTCGGCAGAAGATTTTTGAATTTCCGAATCAAGCAATTTCATTTTTATTGAAATATTGGTGTCGGGGAAAGCACGTTCACCATGCTGCACACCATCAATCGCAGAGATCAGGCTGTAATATTCGCGGCTGGTGATAGGGTCAAATTTATGGTCGTGGCAGCGCGCGCACTGGACTGTCAGGCCGAGAAACGCCTGACTCAGAACACCGATATTCTCTTCGAGTTCATCCTGTCGGGCCAGCAGACGCATTCGCTCGCTCACGCCGATGACTGTATTATGAATTCCTGCCACCATGAAGCCCGATGCGGCTGCGGCGGAAGGTCCACTTTCCAGAAGGTCGCCGGCGATCTGACGTCTGACAAATTCATCATAAGGCATGTCATTATTCAGGGCACTGATGACCCAGTCGCGATAAGGCCAAAGCAAATGATTCGGCGCATTTCGCTCAAAACCGGTGCTTTCGCCATATCTGACCACATCAAGCCAGTGGCGGGCCCATCGCTCGCCATAGCGTGGGCTGGCAAGTATGGAATTGGCAATTCGCAGGTAATTATCATCCGTCGGATTTTTTATGTAATTTTCCAGAATTACATTTTCCGGTGGCAGACCAGTCAGATCAAAGCCCAGACGCCGGATCAGGTCGCGTGGGCTGGCCTCTTCATTCGGTTTCAAACCATTCTGATTTAATTTTTCATTAATGAAATGGTCAATCGGATTTGTACCGGGTTTCATCAATCGGGTGTCGGATTTAATTGGTTGAAAGGCCCACCAGTCGTATCCGGCTTTTGTCGAACTACTCAGGCTGAAGCGGTCTATTGTCTGAGCCGGCCAAGCCGCGCCAGACTTAAGCCACTGGCGGATTGTATTTTTTTCATCGGCTGAAAGAGGCTTTTTCGGGGGCATTTCATTATCGGAAATACGTTCCCAGAGAAGGCTTTCCAACGGGTTCGCCTGGTCAATGGCCGGGCCGCTTTCGCCACCTTTTTGTGCCAGAATTGCAGTCGATAGATCAAGGCCGCCCTTGGCATCGTCGCCGGAATGGCATTCCAGACAACGGGAAGAGAGCACTGACATGACCGGGCTATTGACCTGGGCCTGATCAGCACCCACTGCGGGTGAAACGCACACAAGCAGGACGATAATCAGCAGAATGTGGTTTGGCACGATTGCCATGAGTTTCATTTTCCAGACGTTCGCAAGGCATTTTGGGCGATTCAGGCTTCAGGCGGGGGCGATCCAAATGGATCGTTATTATTATTTTCGGATAGAAAGTATTTTGATTCAAGCATAATTCGGAATCTTACAAATAAAAAAGCCGGTGAAAGCACAAAAGCCGAGCTTTCACCTGACAGACAAAAAGTTCAGGGTGTGTCAGGATTCGGCTGGGGTGAGGCCCAGAACGACGTCGAACCGGCCTGTGAGTTCACCAATTTTCGAACCTTCCAGCGGCTTGAACTCGACCATGACACTTTCAAGCTGTTTCGGGTCTTTAATGGCACGCAGCACTCCATCGCCGGCATTGCCAGGGTGCCCTTTGATGTAGCACTGGGTGGTCAGGAGATGTTTGCCGCCCTGGCTGATCTTATAGTGAATATGAGGAGTTCGGCCTGGGTAGGCCACGGGCTTGATTCTTTATAGTATTTAACTTCAATGTTGTAAGGGGCTGTGGCCCTTGCTGCCTCCCAGGCCTCCTTCAGCCACCAACCATATCTAGATTTCCCCTCCCCACCCCATCTTTCTAATATAACAATTTCTACATCATTGTTTGTGATGGGGAGGAGGAGGACCGGAGGAGGGGGTAGGTTGTGCTCATCCACTGGAGTCACCAACCTCAAACTTCCCAAGTTGGGTAGC
>JBJTRR010000310.1:0-19931 GCA_046076185.1 bacterium
CCATGAATCAGGGCAAGTCGTCGCCGGTGAATGTCCGGTTCACGGCCAAAGATGCTGCTAAAGCCCGGAAAATTGCCGAAAAGGCCAAAGAACGTGTCCGCAAGATTGAAGGCGTTGTTGATGCCCGCATCATCCAGCGGCTTGATTATCCGCAGTTTATTATTGATGTGGACAGAATCAAGGCCGCCGATCTTGGCCTTTCGCAGGTTGATGTCATGAAAAATGTCATTGCGGCACTGAATTCCAGTATTCAGTTTCACAAACGTAATTTTTGGATTGATCCGGTCAGCCGAAATCAGTATTTTGTCGGGATTCAATACTACGAGGAAGATATCGACTCGGTTCAGACACTGCTTGATATTCCCATCACCGGCGCCGCCCAGAAGCAGCCTATTCCCCTGCGCAATATTGCCACCATTCGCCGTGGCTCAGTGCCCACCGAGATCACGCACAATAACCTTCAGGCGACTATTGATCTGACACTTGGCGTACAGGGCCGCGACCTTGGCCATGTGGCCGACGACATTGCGAAAGAGATTCACGACCTTGGCTCGCCCCTGCCGAATGGCTCATGGATACCCTATGACCCGACCGCCGAAGGGCCCAACCCGGTCCCGATGAAAGGCGCCCTGATTGAGCTGAGCGGTGAATATGCCAAAATGAAGGAGACCTTTCGCGGCCTCTCCTTCGGGCTGGTGCTGGCATCGATTTTGATGTACTTCCTGATGGCCGCGCTGGATAAATCGTATGTCGTGCCGCTGACGGTCATGCTCACCGTGCCGCTTTGCCTGGCGGGCGTGCTGCCGATGCTTTATTACACGCAGTCGGCCCTGAATGTCCAGTCGCTGCTGGGCATTATCTTCATCGTAGGCATTAAGGTGGCCAATACCGTGCTGATGACAGACTATGCCCAGGAATTGCGGCGGCACGAGGGGCTTTCACCCATTGATGCGATTCGCAAGGCAGCCACCATTCGTGTTCGGCCCGTCACCATGACGGCCCTGGCGGCCTTTTTCGCCATGATTCCAATGGCCCTTGCCCTGGGCCAGGGCAGCGAAGCGAATGCCCCGCTGGGTCGAGCGATCCTCGGCGGCCTGATCGCCGGCGAACCTGCCACGCTCTTTGTGCTTCCGGCCCTTTACGCCATGATGGTGAAAGATTGAAAAAAGGCATGATTTCAGATCACTTTTCTGAAATAATGGCGGAAACGAACCGAAAACCATCTTCACCTTGATCAAGCCGAAAGCATATCGCCTATGCAGCCCGACAACCATCAAACAAATCGTCGCCAGGCGATTAAGTCAATCACCGCTCTGGGCCTTTCTGCCAGTGCCTTTCCGGCCGTGGTTCCAGCCCGGGCTTTGGGTCGCGATGCCGCCGTGGCCGCACCCAGCGAGCGAATTACGCTGGGCGTGGTGGGCATTGGCCCGCGGTGCACCTATGACCTGAAAGGCATGATAGCCCTGCCTGATGTGCAGTGCGTGGCTATCAGCGATGTGCAGAAGAGCCGCCGCGAGGCCGGAAAAAAGCTGGTTGACACGAATTATGGCAACGCCGACTGCAAACTTTACAACGATTTTCGCGAGCTTCTGGCCGAAAAATCGATCGACACGGTGATTGTCGCCACCGGCGACCGCTGGCATGCTGAGGCAGCCATTCTGGCCGCCAGGGCCGGCAAAGATGTCTATTGCGAGAAGCCCTGCGGCATCACTATTCATGATTGTCAGAGGTTGGCCGAGACCTTCCGCCAGACCGGGCGAATTTTTCAGGCCGGCACGCAACGGCGCAGTGTAACGAACTTTCAGCAGGCTGTTGAGCTGGCCCAGTCGGGCAAACTTGGCAAGGTTCACACCATGTGGGCCTCCGTTTATGTGCCTGAAATCAAAACCGACTGGCTGCCAAGCGAACCAACACCCGCCCGCGACGTGGTTGACTGGGACCTGTGGCTCGGCCCCGCAGCCTGGCGGCCTTATAACGCCAGGTATGTCTCGGGCGGCTGGCGCGGCTACTGGGATTTTGACTCGGGCGCCAGGCTGCTTGACTGGGGTGCCCACACCGTTGATATTTGTCAATGGGCCAATCGGTCAGACGACACCATGCCGCTGGAATATACGCCGAACCCGACGAATGTCACGGCCATGTATGCCAATGGCGTGAAGCTGATCATTGATTTTCTGAAAGAGCCGTTCGGCAAGCGTGATGGCTGGATCAAGGAACTGGGCACCTGCCCCGTGCGATTTGTGGGCGAGGAAGGCACGGTGGAAACCGGCGACAACGGCGGAATTGACCTGAAGCCTGAAAAGCTAAAGTCCGAATTTCTGCCGAAACAGGGCAAAACGGCCAACGGTCTGGATGTGGGCACCCATGCCCGCAACTTTTTTGACTGCGTAAAATCGCGCAAGCCCACGGCCGCCAACCCCGATGTCATGCGCCACTCGCACATTGCCTGCCACGCCGCCGCCATCGCCTGGATTCTTCAGCGCAAAGTGACAATCGACCCCAAAACCGAACTGTTTGTGAACGACGACGAAGCCAACAGCCTGCGCAGTCGCCCGCAGCGGCATTATCACCCAGCCTGAAATGCCTGAGCATTATCACAAGTCATTTAATCACAGAAAGATACCGCAAGCTACCACAACGGCTTGCGGTGGCTTCGCCCGACTCAGTTGCAATCCGTTAGATGACGACTTTAGCGGTCAGAATAACAAGCCGGTTGTAAGGATCAGGCGGAAGAGGCGGAATGGGAAAGGTTGACGAAACCCTTATGATTATTCAGAGTGTTCCAATTCCGTAGAGTTTTTGGCAAAATAACTTCATCAAAAAAAACGCAAGACGGCACGAACGCAAGCCAGTGAGACGCCGGGAGAGTTGTCAGAACGATTTGACGGTAAGCGAAACAGGGAGGTTAAGCTGCGTCCGCAAAGACTTGATCGACGATAACCCCACAAAAAAAGACCATGAGCAGACGCCGCGCACCCAAGCCTGAACCATCGCCCGACATTGACTTTAAGAAAGTTCTGATTGACCTTTTTGGCGAAGACGGTATGAAAAAGCCCGACCCTTCGCGAAGTCGGGCCACCAGCAAGAAAGCGATCGACAGCGGCATCAGCCTGCACCCGGTTTTGCCTCTCCGAAATGAAGTCGTCTTCCCGAATACCATCGTGCCGATTGTGGTGAACCGCGCGGCGGGCATCGCCCTGATTGACGATGTGATGGCGGGCAGCGACCACACGATCACCGTGATCACCCAGCTTAATTCTGATCCCGAAGTGCCTAAGGCGGAAGATCTTGCGACGATCGGCTGCACGGGCCAGATCCTTCAGATGCTGAAGTTTCCTGACGGCACCACGCGCATTATCTTTCAGGGCCAGAATCGCTGCACGCTGGGCAAAACGGTTCAGACCGAGCCTTTTCAGGTCTCGATGACGCGGCGGCTGGAAAGCAAAACCAAGAAAAATATCGAGCTGGAAGCCCTTGTTCATCAGGCCCGCAAGCTGCTTAACCGCATGGTGAAGCAGACCCAGGCCGTGCCTGAGGAGCTGGTCGTCGCGGCCATGAACACCGACGAGCCCGACCGCCTGGCCGACCTTTTCGCTTCAAGCCTGCCTTTCTCGCAGGATGAAAAGCTGGAGATGCTGGGCGAGCTTGACGTGAAAAACCGCCTGCACAGCATGATTCGCTTCTGGACAAGGCACTTGGAAGTGATTGAGCTGGCCGGCCGCATTCAGGCCCAGGTGGGCAACGAGATCACCAAGGTTCAGCGAGAGCACTTCATCCGCCAGCAGATCAAGGCGATGCAGGACGAGCTTGGCGAATCGGCCGACGACGCTTCGGAAGTCTCAGCCTATCGGGCCAAGCTTAAGGCCGCCAATCCGCCAGAAGCCGTGATGAAAGAGGCCAACCGCGAGCTGGAACGCCTTTCCAGCATGCACCCCAGCTCGGCCGAGCACTCGATCATTCGCACCTATCTCGAGTGGATCGTGAGCCTGCCGTGGAACGTTTCGACCACCGACCGCCTCGACCTCAAAACGGCTCGTCAGGTGCTTGATAAGGACCACTACGACCTTGAAAAAATCAAGGAACGTATCATTGAATATCTGGCTGTCCGCAAGCTCAAAAAAGACCTGAAAGGGCCAATTCTCTGCCTTGTCGGCCCGCCCGGCACCGGCAAGACCAGTCTCGGCCGGTCGGTGGCTGAAGCCCTTGATCGCAAATTTCTTCGCATCAGCCTGGGCGGCGTGCACGACGAAGCCGAAATCCGTGGCCACCGCCGCACTTACATCGCCGCACTGCCTGGCCGGATCATTCAAAGCCTGCGCAAGGCCGGCTCGAACAACCCGGTATTTATTCTTGATGAAGTGGACAAGCTGGGCAGCGATTTTCGCGGCGACCCGGCCTCAGCCTTGCTGGAAGTGCTTGACCCCGAGCAGAATTCGACCTTCCATGACCACTATCTTGACGTGGAGTTCGACCTCTCCAAGGTTCTCTTTCTGGCCACGGCCAACAACCCCGACACCATTCCGCATGCCCTGCTTGACAGGATGGAAATCCTTGAGCTGCCTGGCTATAGCGAAGAACAGAAAATGGCCATCGCCCACGCCCACCTGCTGCCCAAGCAGCTTGAGGCCCACGGCCTGGGCCCGGCCAGCATCGTGATTCCCGACGACGTTCTGCGTCATATCATCGCCGACTACACCCGCGAGGCTGGCCTGCGAAACCTTGAACGCGAGCTGGGCACCATCTGCCGCAAGATTGCCACCCGCCACGCTGAAGGCAAACGCCGTAAAGTCACGCTGAAGCTGGCCGACCTGCACGGCTTTCTCGGCCCGGCCAAGTTCTTCCGCGAACTGGCCATGCACAAGCCCATTCCCGGCATCTCCACTGGCCTGGCCTGGACACCCACCGGCGGCGAGATTCTTTTTATTGAATCGACTCTGATTCCGGGCGGCAAAGGGGCCATGACCCTGACCGGCCTTCTGGGCGAAAGCATGCGCGAAAGCATGCAGGCCGCAGCGGGCTACATTCGCAGCAAGGCCGAAAAGCTGGGCGTGAATGTGAAGCTGCTGGCTGAAAGCGACCTGCACGTGCATGTGCCGGCCGGTGCCGTGCCCAAAGACGGCCCATCCGCCGGAATTGCCATTGCCGCCAGCCTCGTCAGCCTTCTGAACGACAAGCCCGTGAGGGGCAATGTGGCGATGACGGGCGAAGTGACGCTGACGGGCCGCGTTCTGCCAGTGGGCGGCATTCGTGAAAAGGTGCTGGCTGCTCGCCGCGCAGGTATTCGCCATGTGCTGATGCCCAAGCACAACAGTAAGGACCTGACCGACCTGCCCAAAGAAGTGCACGACGACATGACCTTTGAATTTGTCGAGACCATTGACGAAGCCCTGACAAGCCTCTTTGGTGAATCACTCTCTGGCGAAAAGACTTCCACCGGGCCACAATCGGCCAAGCCTGCACGACGGCCACGTGGCTCTGCCCAGCCAAGACAGGTTTCAGCCAGACCTGAACCCGATTAAATTATTTTATTTTTGTAGAATCAAAATAATGCAATCGTTGAAATGAACGTTAATAGTTTAAATATGATTATAATTATATATAATCATATTTCTTCTAAGTTTACTTTCTTAGCTGTTTACCAAGCCAGCGGTATCCGCGTCGCCTGAGTGGCTGTTCAAGCAGATAATAAGAGATTATGGCTGCCAGAAATGTAGCCGGAAGGCCGAATGGATAGTTTTGCAGAGTTCGAAGGGGCAATGCAGCAAATTCTGTGTCGGGCGTGCCAGACTGGAGCAGGAAGAGTTGTTGCCAGAGATAAAGGCTGTAAGAGATTCGCCCAACCCAGGCCAGCGGCCGGTTTTCCAGGACGAGGCCAAGCCAGGAGGACGGGTTGAGGATGGTGGCCACAAGCAGCGCCGGTGCAACCCAGGCAAACCAGAGCTTGCGCATGGGCACAGGCTGGCTGATGAGCATAAAAAAAAGCCCGGCAAGTGCCAACTGGATCGCAGCAGGGCGGGTGTATCGGGCAAGCATTTGACGACCGTCGGGCGAGGCCAGAACAAGGCCAAACCAAGCCCCCCACATCAGGTGATCAATGCACAGGTCGGTTCGCCCTGTATCAAACTGCAATGCCGGCAATAGGGCCGAGCCGAGCCTGAGCCGAGATTCAACACCTCGCCACAGGCCAACGGCGATGGAAGCGAGAGGCAGGCCATAAAGCAGGGCACGACGCCTGTCGATTGCAATCAGGAGAGGAATGACCAGATAAAACTGTTCCTCGACCGAAAGCGACCAGAAATGAGCGGTGTAGTGGCTGCCAGGCATGTTGAAGGCTGTCCAGTAATTCCGGAAAAAGAAAAGGCTGGCCAGAATTTCACCAGTGCTGATGGCCACAAGACCCACCGCAGCAATAACGCAGACAAAAAAGAGATAGAAAAATGCGGCCGGCAGCAGCCGGAAAAGCCTTCGGCCATAAAATTCAAGCAAATCCAGGCGGCCATTCCAGGCTTTCTCACAGCCAAGCCGATAGCAGATCAAGAGCCCGCTGATGGCAAAAAACAGTTCGACGCCATAGCCGCCAAAGCTGGTGATTCCAAGATCAAGGGCGTTATATTGAGCATCAGGCGGTAGAATCGCACTTTTGCCATGGCCAAGAAGCACGGCAAGAATTGCCAGCCCACGCCAGCCGTCAAGTGTCGATAAATGTTCGGGTGATTTTCTGGCTGAAGCGGTGACAGTTGTCATGATCAAGGATATTCCGGGCGTGTCATATCTGCCAGGGTCGATGCTTATGGCTGGGCCGATGATTCTGAAAGGCCACTGATACGACAGGCCTATATCATGTCGATTTCCGGCATTTCCAGCAACTTTCCAGTGGCCGGAAACTGCGGATTTTTCAGGTATTGCCCTTCGCAGACTGGCCTGAAGCCAGAAAACAGGTCTTTAACGGATGACCATGTATTGACAAAAGTCAACATATTGTTGAATGAATGAAACGGAATTCGCAGGAGCCGGAAAAGGCTGTGGGCTGGTGTTTTTCTGGTTTACCAATGAATTGAAATGACAAGCAGATGTTTCTCACAGAGGCGTAAAGGCACGGAATAAAGCGTAGAGGAGAAAAGGGTGGGGAGAAAAAGGGGCCAGGCACTCGCACTGCGATTTGCTGTTTTTTTAGGCTGGGCAGCACTGAAATAATACGGAAACAGCGAGAGTTCATTCGAATCGAGATATTGTATTTAATTTCATTCAGAATCTGGTCTGAAATGCAATTTACGCAGGGCAGGGCGGATGTTATCAATTTTGGCGGTTCCGGTTTTACCGCTTGCGGCCCAGCGGACGATTGTTCAGAATAAGCACAGGTATTGAAACGGGCTGATGGCAACTTAAGCCACAGGCAGAAAGCGGGCGGTGCGATGCGAGTGGCTTTTTTCGACTGTGCCAGCGGTATTTCGGGCGATATGACACTGGGTGCCCTGGTGGATGCCGGGGTTGACCAGCAGGCCATTATTGACGCCATCAAAAGCCTTGGCCTGCCTGGCGGGGTGGTGTTTGAGACGGTGAAACGCTGCGGCATGCGGGCCACTTATGCCAATGTTGATGCCCCGCACGAGCATGTGCACCGGCACCTGCACCATATTGACGCGATTATTGATAAATCGGCGGTGATTACCGATCGGCAGAAGGCTTTGGCGAAGGCCATTTTTCGCAAGCTGGGCGAGGCCGAAGCGAACAGCCATGGCGTGCCGATTGAAAAAGTGCACTTTCATGAAGTGGGCGCGATTGATTCGATTATTGACATTGTGGGCTCGGCGGTGGGGCTTGATTTGCTGGGCGTTGATGCCGTTTTCGCCAGCCCTGTGCCCACCGGCACCGGCTATATTCAGGTGGCGCATGGGCGAATGAGTGTGCCGGCGCCGGCCACTGCGTTTTTGCTGAAGGGTGTGCCGCTGGCCCCAAGCACGCTTGAAATGGAGATGACCACGCCCACCGGCGCGGCCATTCTGGCCACCACGGCCAAGCAGTTTGGGCCAATGCCGGCGCTGACGATTTCGTCGATTGGCACGGGGGCCGGTACGAAAGATGTGAAGACTCAGCCGAATGTGCTGCGGATTATTGTGGGCGAACTGGCCGAAGCACGCGTCACCGACCAGGTGGCGGTGCTGGAAACGAATCTGGATGATTCGTCGGGCGAGCTGGTGGGCTATGTGTCGTCGCTGCTTTTTGAAGCTGGTGCGCTGGATGTCTATGCCACGCCGATTTATATGAAAAAGAACCGGCCGGCGGTGATGCTGAGCGTGATCTGCGACCCTGTGCGGGCGCACGAGATGGAGTCGATTCTGTTTCGCGAGACCGAGACGCTGGGCATCAGGCAAAGCCGATGGTCGCGAACGATTCTGCCGCGCCGGGCGGCCGTGGTGAATACCGAGTTCGGGCCAATCAGCGGCAAGGCGTTCTGGAGGTCGGAACACGACGACAAGCGATTCTCGCCCGAGCACGACACCTGCGCCGAACTGGCCAGGGCCGGCAATGTGCCGCTTTCCGCCGTTCATGAAGCCGCCCGCCAGGCCTGGGCCGCCGGGAAATGGCAGTGGGTTGAATCTGAAACTGCAAAATCAGAAGCAGCGAAGCACTCGCACCACCATCATGATCATAGCCATTCGCATGATCACGGGCATTCACATAATCATAGCCATTCGCATGATCATAGCCATTCGCATGATCATGGGCATCATCATCAACATCATCACGGGCATGATCATGGAGGTAGTGGTGGGCACACACATTCCCATTAAGGGAATGCTGAAGTAAAAATACGGACGGCCTGCAGAAGTCAGCGGGCCGCGCGGCGTCTGGTTGCTGTTTTGGGTTTGGATTTCCCGGCCTTGCCGTCGAGTCTCGCCTTCGCTTTGGATTTGGCGGCCGGTTTTTCAGCAATAACTTTGCCCACCGGGCCTGCAATGAGGGTGGCCAGGTCTTCGCCCAGTTTGCGGTCAAGCTCACCCACCTGGCGAACCAGGTCGGCAAAGGCGTCGGCCCCGAGCATAACAGCTTTGGGCTTGGAATGAATGGTGAGCACAAGGCGCGATTTCGAGTCACTCAGTTCATCCAGAATTCTTGGCAATTCCCGATGGAGTTCACGCGAACCCAAATAACGCACAGACGACTGAGTCATCTCTTGTTCCAAAAGTCCTGGGCTATATAGGGGATAGACGACAGGGGATCTCCCTGCCGGTGAGTAGATTCATATAATCTACATCAGTTTTATGAATGAGTCAATCATTACCGAACAAAATGTAGAATTTTTTGTCTGCCCAAAAAATCCTGAAATATCAAAGTATAAAAAAAGGTAGATGCGGCTGATCAATAAAAAAAGCTGAACTCTCACGGAAAGGCTTCCAGCATACCTATCCGCGAGAATGTTCAGCCTGTGAACGGCGCCGGTTAAATTGTTAAATCAGCCGGCAATTCTTTTACGGTTTCGATAGATGGCAACGGCGGAAAGGCCAATGCCGATCATGACATAACTGGCAGGTTCAGGCACCATGTTGGCAGTTGATCCGAACGAGTCAAGAGCAACAAGATTGCCATTAAGTGATGTGTTCTGAATGAAATAGCGAAAGGCCAGGCGGCCGGTGAAGGTGGCGCCAGGCGTGCCCTGATTGACCTGAACAGGGTCAAGAGAAGTGATTGCACCATTGGAATTTACGCTCAGCGTGACGGTGTATTGCGTCCACGTGATCGGGTATCCGTCCAGGCCTGTGCTGGTAACAGTGGTCTGAGCCTGGCCTGGGTTGATATTTAGCAGAAGTGTGGAAAAATCACCCACTGAGGTTGGCGAATTACCGACATCAACGCTTGAACCATTGGCGCTGATACGCACTTCCATGCGGTCAGGATATGGCGAAGGCCGATTCGGGTCGGTTGATGACCCTGCTGTTCTTGTCCAGAACGAGAAGCTGTCGCCATCGGTCCACGCAAACTGGGGCGAGATCAGCCAGTTGCTGATGGTTGAATTGCTCGCAAGGGTATTTGTGCTGGCATAATTTGCATTGAAATACGAATTCGCCGTACCCGCCTGTGCGTCGAAAAGATTCAAAGCGGGGTCGGCCTGCATCCACGGAAAATTCGGATTGGCGTCGGTGCTGTTGTTCACGGCATACCAATTCGAATAAACGGATGTTGGGCCGCTGGGTGTGTAAGCCTGGAATGAGTTTGATTCAAATCCCTGAAAATAACCGGCTCGGGCCGAACCGCCCAGGCTCAGAACGATCATGGCCGCAGCCACGACGATCTTAAGTGGCATCCCTGTCTTTAATATGGTTCTTAACCACTTCGGGTTCATTGATGTTACCTTTACGCTGGAAAGTTGACAGTACTGCAAGTGTGGCGGTGAGTTCAGACCAAACCGTCTATCTAACATAGGTTTGAGACATGCCCATGTGACGCATGTGTGAAAAGGATATTCAAACCGGCCCGGCCACCTGTTGACAGAAACCAACACTAAAACCGATACTAAAAACATAAACCATTAAATATCAATCACTTAGATAAATCCAACACAAGCATTTTCGAACCCGTTTTAATGAACACGGGCAGATATCATTACACAACACTGCGCCACCCTGTTTATTTTTTGCAACAAAGCCCCGGGCATGGAGCTGGCAAACGGGTTTCGGGCCATTTTGGAAGAATCAGCCTGTGAATGAAAATAGGAAAAGTCAAATGAAAGTGGAATATTTTTTAATGGAATTTTTGAAATTATTGTCAAATGTGCTAATCAGGTAAAAAGCCCGGCGAGAGTTCTCGCAGGGCTTTGTGTTACTGACGTTCAAAAGCTGTAAAATCAGGGTTCCTGAACCACCTGCACTTTGCCCGGTTCAAGGTCTTTCAGGCTTTGTTTTGAGCCTGATGGCCAAATGATTTCCAGCGATTCCAGCTTAGCCGCCGAGCCCAGGCCGATGGTGAGCACAGGGTCGAGGCCCGAGAGATAGCTTCGGGCCGTGAAGTGCTGTAGCCGTAGTGACTTATCGCCTGATTTGGCCAGCAGTTTTGTGCCCAGGCCATCGCGGTTTGACTTTTTGCCATGAAGCCGGATACGGACGGACTTGTTCGGCTCGGCCAGATCATTGCGAAAGAGCCGGGCCGGGCCGCCGTTTTCGGTCATCACAATGTCAAGGTCGCCGTCGTTATCCATGTCGAAACAGGCTGAGCCGCGGCCCACAATCGGCTTGAGCATGTCAGGGCCAATTTCACTGGTTGCCAGCAGCCTGAAGAGATTACGACCAAGCTTGCCGGTGTTCCAGAAAAGTTGGGCAGCCTGCGGATAGCTTTGTGAGGCCTGCACCTTGGTGATGTCGTTTTCAAGATGGCCATTGGTTGAAAGCAGGTCGAGCCGGCCATCAAGGTCGGCATCGAAGAAAAAGAGACCGAACTTGAGCGGCGGCTGGGTGGGTGCACCCAGGCCATAAACGGCAGCACGGTCGGTGAAAATGGCAGATTTGCGATCATCGGCCACGTAAAGGGCTGTCATTTCGTTGGCGAAATTGCCAATGGCCAGGGCCAGAGCTTCATCGTTTGAAAAATCGCCCCAGTCAATGCCCATCGCGCCCCTGGCTGTGCCCGACTGGTCAAGGGCCACGCCACAGCTCACGCCCACTTCTTCAAAAACGCCGTTGCCTTTATTGATGAAAAGGAAGTTCGGCACAGTGTCGTTGGCAATGGCAAGGTCAACCAGGCCGTCGTCGTTACAATCCTGAGGCGCAATGCCCAGCGACTTGGCAAACGGGGCCCCCAGGCTGGCTGTTTTGACGCGAATGCCTGCTTTTTCCGAAATATCGGTATATTTGCCGCCACCATCGTTGCGATAAAGCAGGCAATAGCTGCCGGGAAATGCGGTGGGAGGGCCATAAGCCCGGCCCGATCCGGTGCCGGCAAGCTGAAAGCCCTGGGCCCGGTCAAATTCCGCCGACCAATCGACATAGTTGCATATGAACAAGTCAAGGTCGCCGTCGTTTTCCACGTCGAACATGGCCGTGCTGGTAAACCAGCCCTTACCCGGCGTAATGCCGGCGTCTTTCGAGATATTGCTGAATTTGCCGCCATCGTTGCGATAAAGCCGAACGGTGTTCAGGCCGGTAACAAGCAAGTCCGGGTCGCCATCGTTATCCACATCGCCCACGGCCACGCCCTGGCCATAAAAGACATCGGCCAGGCTGGCTTTTTCGGTCACATCCTCAAATTTGCCGCCGCCGGTGTTGCGGTAAAGCTTCTGGGTTTTGGCGGGTGTGCCCGTGCGCTGGGGCAGGGTCTCGGGCTTTTCTTGCTTTTTGGGCTCGATGCCCGCCTCGGCCCATGTGCAACTGTTGACGAAGAAGAGGTCGCTCAGGCCGTCGTTGTCGAAGTCGAGCACGGCCACGCCCGAGCCCATGGTCTCGGGCAAAAGCTTTTCGCCCTGAAAGCCGTTTTCGTGGATAAAAGTGATGCCTGACTGGGCTGTGGCATCGACAAACTTCATTTTCGGCAGGGCCGATTCCGGCTGTTTTTCCGCGACTTTAGGCGCAGCAGCTTTGGGAACGACCGGCTCGGGGGCGAGGCTGTTGCAGCCGGCCAGGGCAAGCAGGGCGGTGAAGGCAAGGTGATTTTTATGGAATTTCATGGGATTCATTCCGAGCCCCCGGCCTTTTCGCCTGAAGATATGATCATTTGCTTCATTGACTCAATCTGTCGCAGGGAATCAGCCGAGATCTCCGTCGTTTTGATGGTTTTTGCCGATTCCTGCGTGCCGGCGTCGTGCTTTTCGGCCGCTTTCACCTTCGGCGGGTGCATGGGGTGAATCACGATCGACTGCGAATTCAGGTCGGCGGCCGGATTCTCCTTACGGGCAGTGGCAATGGCAATGCCCTCAGCCGTTTCATCAGGCTTATACATTTCATGAAGGGCCTTGTGCGTCCGGGCCAGAAGGGCGGCCAGCGCCTGACGGTTATCGGGATCGGCCGATTGCCGCCAGAGTGGTGTGGCCTTTTCAATGACAGTGTGCATCGGTTCCAGCCTCGAGCCAAACTCGGGCCGGGGACCAGCCAGAAATGCCTCAATCGCTTTATTCAGCGTGTCAGCCCGCAAGGCTGTGGCCGAACCTTCTTTGGCCTGGGCCAGCTCGCCGGCCAGCTCAAGAATTTTCTCGGCGGTCACCGCTTCGGCAGGGGCTTCGCTTTTCACTTCGCGGCCCCGGCTCAGTTCGCCATACGAAAGCCCCAGGCCATAGTGCGCCATAAGGTTTTCAGTGTCGAGAGCCAGCGTGCGTGAATAGGCATCAATGGCTTTTTCAAGATATTCCACGCGGCCGGGCGTGCCGGCCCGTTCCTGCCGGGCCCGCAGCTCATAGGCTGAACCCAGGGCATTGATCACTTCATAATCCATTGAGAAGTCGAACTTGCGTTCGGGGATTTTGGTGGAAAGTACGGCGCTGAAGGCTTCAATGGCTTCATCAAGAAAACCGTTACGGACGTTGATCTGGCCTGTCAGCCAGGTGATCACCCACGGTGCGGCCGGCTTTTCGTGCTTTGATGCTTTTGTTAACGCCTCAAGGGCATCAGGAATGCGGCCTTCCCGCTGATAAACACGGGCCAGGTTCACCCAGCCGTCCACAAAACCAAGATCAGCCACCTTGCGGAAGGCCTCCTCAGCCTGCTTCAGCTCGCCCTTCTGGCCACCTTTCTCGGCACCTTCCAGAAAAAGGCCAATGCCGTAATCGTTCCATCGCTGCCAGCCATCTTTAATGGGCGATGGCGGGTTGGTCACTTTCTCGCCACCCGCCACAGGCAGCTTCACGGCGTCTTTGGCCATGACCACCACGGGCAGCGGGCCGCCCTTGTTCTGGCCCTTGCCGAAGACGTAGTCCATATATTTGCGGTCGAACTTGCGGTAATTCAGTTTGGCTTCCAGCTCAATCGGGGCTGTCACCCCGGCGGGCACCTCAAGCTCAAAGTGAACAACCTGGCCGGCGCCTGGCGGCACCTGTTTGTTATAAAGCGGTACGAAAATATCCTGGGGGTTGCGGCGGTCGATCCGCTTGCCGGTTCGATCAAGCATATAAACATTAATGAAGTGCGAGGTCGGGTCAACCGTGCCTGATTCATCAATGCCGCCAGACTGGCCGACAATCTTGCCGCCCTGGCTTGCTGCCAGTTCCACCCAGATTTCGTTTGAGTCAACCGTGCCCTGGGTCAGCGGGTGGCCGACACCCGTCGTGCGCACCACCACTTCTACCAGATATTTGCCGCCGGGCTTCAGCTCGGGTGTTTCCGGGCGAAGCGGAGCGATAAGCGGCGAATCAATGCGGCCATCAGCCTTGATGCCGAAGATGTCGATACGCGTAATTCCATTCTGAAGGAATTTCTCGTGCTTTTTGGCGATTTCCGTATCGCCGCGAAAGGTGGGCAGGGCGGTATTGGCACCCAGGAAGAGATGGTCGTGAATTTTACGCTCGCCGCTGTTGTCGAACGTGGTTTTGGCGCCGAAGTCGTTTGACGGAATGAGCGTCATGTGGCATTCGACACAGCTTGTCTTGGCAACCGGCGGATAATAGAAGCTGCGGGCACCGTGGCCCGAGACACCTGAGAGAAGGTAGGTATCCCAGTGGTTCTGGCCTCGCACAAAGTCTTTGTAATGATTCAGGCCATAGGGCAGGCCGACTTTATGGCAGGTTGAGCAGAATTCCGCCTTCTGATGCACCTCAGGCTTGAGAAAGGTGCGTTTGTGCATTTCGGGCTTGGCTTTAATCAGCGTGTTGTTGACCCACTGAAGCAGCGGGTTTTCACTGAAGGCGAAGGGATAGTGTTTCGGGTTTTCAATGGTATAGTCGCCATTGCCGCGAGTGCTGCCGATATTTGTCATGGAATGGCAGACGGTGCAGGTGATTCCGGCATGGGCGGTGGGGTCTTTGACCATGTCAAAATTCGGGTCGTCGAACTTGCCCGAGAAAAACGGCACAGGGTCGTGGCAGCCGGCACACCAGCGGGCGGCCCGCACGTCGCCGTCACGCTTGGTGCCCACTTCACGCGTTTCCTTGACACTGGCCAGATAGGCTTCGTTGTTAAACGAGCTGAAGTGGTGCGACGAGTGGAACCAGCCTTTATACGCATCCTGATGGCACTTCTGGCAATAGCTGTCCATCATCAGCGTTTTTTCAGGAATGAACGCCCCGGTGGCCGTGACGGCTTCCGAAGGGAAAAAATACTTTTTACCTTCGCGCGGGCCTTTCACGGCATAGTTGGAAGGGTCGGCCGTGTGCAGCACGCCCATCACCACCACCATCGCCGCCACCACGCTGCCCCAGGTGCGCAGATACGCCCATTTGATGCGTGGCCCGGCACGGCGGTGGCTCACGTATAAGCCAATGGCCAGCAGGGGGGCCACGATGTGCGACCAGTAGCCGACATCGCGAATGCGATTATCGCGAATTTCAAAGCCCTCAAGCCGCACCAGCACCAGGCCCGAGACCAACACCACAATGCCGACACCAAGCAGCCAGAGACCTCGCCAGATGGCCGATTTATTAGGCCGTTTCCACGATGTGGCCAGGTGGGCCAGGCCAAAAACAATAAACGGCACAATGAGCAGCAGGCCGAGAAAGAGATGCACCGCCACCATGAGCATATAAAAGGGTGTCTGCTGGGTGGTTTTAGTCCACCATGTCAGCACGGTTACGCTGAGAAGATAAAGCCCGTTGCCGCCCAGCAGGCCAAAGCCGAGAAGCACAATCCACAACAAAGGCCGCAGCTTCGGGCCGATGGCCGGCACATAAACAAACCGGGGTCGCCGCACGGGCGCGGGTTGCTGATTCTCGCTCATATTACTGATCGCCCTGTACTTTTGAATCGATCGATGAAACCATCCGTGGCGGCCAGACCCGAAAAACCATGGGCAGATCGAAATCGCCCTGAATGTTGGCAAATTCCATTCTTCCCGGCCGTCTCACGACAAACGAACGAACAAATCAGCCTCGTGGTGGCCGCGGGTCGGGCGATGGCGCGGCCTGGGCCATCCATCTGGAAATATTGTTAAAGTTAAGCGGTGTGCTGCAATCATTCGCAGATGTCTGGCTTGACCGCCACTCTACGATTGGTTGGAAGACAACGACCGTAAATGGCTGTGCAGTTGCCGGGTCGTGGCACGAGATAGCCGCTGCGGTGCGTTTGGCCGGTGTGGCCAGTTCCCACGCGGGCACGGTGCGATCAGCCCAGAACGAGGGCAGGCCGGTGTGGTCTTCGCCCAGAATAAGCCTGTCAACATGGCGGCACTGCGACGCTTCTGCCTTGGAAATGCAGGCAATAGCAGCCAGTGCGAAGGCCAGGGTTCGAAACAGGCGGCTCATGTGTGTGCCGGTCAGTCAATCAGGGCGGAACAGGGCAAGCGAACAGCTTGTCATACTATATTCTGTATCACGGCCCTGAGGCTCGTCAACCAGAAATTTTCATCTTTGCATCAAGAGGCCTGAATATGTGATATATTGCAGTTGAAGTCTGACGGACTACCTGAGCTTCACCCTGTAAAAATATCAGGGTTCGTTCTGATTTCACGCGCCACACGAGAGTACACCATGGGATTGGTACACACTCAGGCCCGCACCGGTCTGGGTTGTGCGCTCGAAGGGATATCGGCAAGTCTGGCTTGATTCGCGTCTTCTGTACCTGTATTGCACCCTGTCGCCGATCATGTCGCCGCTATTGCCTGAGAGGTTCATCCGGTGATTCACCCCCGTTTTCGGCACCTTGGCTTCGCCTGCCTGCTTGCCTTTTTTAGTATCTCGCTGCCTGCACATTCGGCTGACAATCAGGCCGGCCCGCCGCTGGCCAGTGCCGCCGATGCCGAAATGGAAAAAGCCTGGCGAGACGGCCTTCAACTTGAACTTTCACGCAACTGGGCCCAGGCTGTTGAGCATTATCAGTCAGCCTACAGCAAATGGCCACAGAAGGCGGAATTTCGCCAGCGACTGGTGCTGTGCGAAATGCATGCCAAGCTGCTGAAGCGATATCAGGACCAAAGCTTCCGCAAAATTCTGCTGAAGCTTGAGCAGACTGACTGCGTGCGGCTTTACACCGAAGTGCTCGACCTGATTTCAAACCGATTTGTTGACACAATTGATTTTCAGGCCCTGACCCGACGCGGGGTTGATAACCTGGAAGTGGCCCTGCGCGACCCGGAATTTCAAAAGACCAATGCCGCCACCGCCACGCAAAGCCAGATTCAGGAACTGCGCCAGTGGCTTCGATCGAATCGATCAAGCCTGACCCCTGATTCCGGCCGCGAACAGGCCCGACAATTTGCTGCGGGCATTGCCGAAAAGGCCTGGAGCACCGCTGGCCTGGGCCCACAGGCGGTTTATATGGAATTTGTGTTCGGGGCCAGCGATGCCCTTGACGAATTTTCAAGCTGCCTGACACCCGACAAACTGGAAGATCTTTATGCCGTAATCGACGGCAATTTTGTGGGCTTGGGTGTCGAGCTGAAAGACGACCCCAACGGCCTTCTGCTGACAGGTGTCATCCGTGGCGGCCCGGCCTGGGATGCCGGCATGAAGTTAGGCGAAGTGATTATCGCCGTTGATGGCAGCCCTCTTCGAGGCCTCGGGCTTGACCAGGCTGCCGCCCGCCTTCAGGGCATGGAAGGCACGACCGTTGAACTGGTTCTGGCCGATGGCAAAGGCTCAAGCCGCGTTCTTCGCCTGATGCGTCGCCCGGTGGAAGTGGAAAGCGTGGTTGACACCAAGATCATCGACCCATCTTCCGCCATTGGCTACCTTAAGCTGACCAGCTTTCAGAAAACAACCCGCCGCGAACTGACAGCCGCCGTTGAAAAACTTAATGGGCAGGGCATGCGGCTTTTGATTATGGACTTGAGTGGCAACCCCGGCGGCTTGTTGAACTGCTCGGTCGAAATTGCCGACCAGTTTCTGCCCACCGGCCTGATTGTGACCACCAAGGGACGATCCGAAGGCCAGAGCCAGAAATATTATGCTGAGACCGGCGAAGACTGGAATTTTCCGGTGATTGTGCTGGTTGACCGTGAAAGTGCCAGCGCCAGCGAAATTCTGGCCGGTGCCCTGCAGGAAAACGGCCGGGCTGATGTGATTGGCGAACGCTCGTTCGGCAAGGGCTCTGTTCAAAGCATTTTCCCGATCAAAGCGGCACCCGCTGGCCTGAAGCTGACAACCGCCCGATTTTATTCACCCAAAGATCGCCCTTACACAGAAGGGGTCACGCCCAATATCATGACTCGCCAGGTGGCCCGGCCAACTAGCGGCGGCACCATTGCGGGCGGATATCAGCAGGATTACACCCTTCGGACAGCCCTTGACCATGCCCGCGAACGAATGGCCAGTTCCAAGCCGGCAACACGCAGCGTTGGCTCGGCACCGACCAGCAGCACGGCCGAATTACGCTGATTACCCAAACCGGCTTAAAATCAGCCCAGGCTGCAAAAAAGCGAAGCCCAGGGCTGTTTATTCATGTGAGTCGAGCAAAACGACGAATTGCCTAGGAACTTGAAAAGGAGGGCTGGCTCGCGGAAGTTCAGCGAGCGTGCCTGCACCTTTTTTCCGCAGAAGAAGAATGAATCGGCCCTGAAACGATGCCAAATCGGCCTTGACGAAATTGCCGAACCGGGCATTCTTTACAGAATATCGAGATAGCAACTGACCGTTTCCGGGCAAGGGAGTGCCACAGTGACAAACAGCCGGCCGCGCGTGGCAGTGATTGCCGACCCCAGACGCCAGGACGCCGTGGGCCAGGCCCTTTTTGCCTTGGGCGATGCCTGGCCCGAGGTTGCGCCACAGGGCGTGATTATCAAGCCGAACCTTGTCAGCCATAATGACATACGCGCCAGCACGCACCCAATTACGCTGGGCGCAGTCGCTGACTTCATTTACGCCCGAGGGGCCGCCCAGATCACCATTGCCGAAGGGGCTTCAGATGCCTCAGCCGGCTTTGCCAACCTGGGCCACCAGCGAATGTTCTGGAAACGGCCCGTTCGCTGGTTCGACATCAACCGCGATGAGCACGACTGGCAGGAAATTCTCTTGCGAGGCACCGATGGCAGCCTGAGGGCCTCTCGGCTGAGCCACACCATGGCCACCGCACCGCTGGTGGTCTCGGTCGCACAGGCCAAGACACATGTCAACACCATGCTCACGGCCTCAATGAAAAACCTGATGTCGTGCATTCACCCGCAAGACCGCATTCAAATGCACGGCTATGCTTCAGGCAGTAATGGGTACGCAGGGCTCAAAGGGCGGGTTGTCAATTGGCTGAAAGGCGAATCGGCCGCCGTGGGACTGGCCACGACATTCATCGGACGCATGAAACAGACGGGCCTGCTGGCGCAGTGGCTTACAGGCCGGCTGAAATGGGAAAAGCTCTCGGGCAGCCAGCGTGAATTTTGCCGGTCGATTGCCGCCCTGCACACCAACCTGGCGCGGCTAAACCAGGCTGTTGGGCCGCGGCTGGCCGTGGTCGACGGCTTTTCAGCCATGGATGGTGAAGGCCCCAGGCTTGGCCGCAGCCGCAACCTGGGCTGGGTGGTGGCAGGCACTGACCCTGTGGCCGTTGATACGGTTGTCGCTACGCTGATGGGCATGAACACCCGGAATATCGGCTATCTTGTGCTGGGCGAAAAAGCTGGCCTGGGCACGGCACGGCTGGAAGATATCGAAATTGTGGGCGATTCGGTCAGCAGCCTTCAAAAACGCTGCCGGCTGCACAGCCACGCCCCACTTCAGCAATTCTGGCCACAAGCACTGGCAGACCTTGGCGAAGGCCCGAAACCGGCGAAAAAGCCAGCCGGTGCAAGCCCTGAAACAGCACAGGCGATGGGCAAAAAAATTGGCCATGTGGCTGAAAAACCGGCCGGGCAGGGCCCCCAGCCGCGAAAAGGCA
>JBJTRR010000311.1:0-6434 GCA_046076185.1 bacterium
GTGCGCACTGGCTCAATGGCCACTCTGGCGGCAGCATTTGCAAGATACTTCAGCCAGTTGGTACCTGCGCCTGACGCGATTGACCCACGCTGGTGGCAGACAATTGTTGCAGTGGCGGCGATGGCTTTTGTCGGAATCATAAATGTCAGGGGCACAAAATACGGTGGCAGGCTGCAGGTGGCTGGTACCTTTCTTAAAGTATCGGCATTATCGGCCATGATTCTTCTGCCTGTTTTCCTGTCTAAGGGAAATTCTGCGAATTGGTCGCCCCTCTTCCCTGACACAGATCATACCATGAGTTTTGCAGGCTTTCTGGCGGCCATGGTGGCAGTGCTCTGGGCCTACGACGGCTGGGTGAATGTGACACCGCTGGCTGAAGAACTCACAAATCCGCAGAAGCAATTGCCGCGTGCCCTGGCCGGAGGCGTGGCGATATTGATCTTCCTTTATCTTGGCACCACACTGGCTTATCATGCGGTTTTGCCGCTTGATGCGATTCGCCAGGCCAGCACTGACAAAGGCTCGCCAAAGGTGGTCGCTGCTGAATTCTGGCAGGCACTGGTCGGGCCGCCGGGTCTGGTGGTAATCTCGCTGATTGTGATGGCCTCAACCCTGATTTCTCTGAACGGGAATGCCCTGACAGGCCCCCGTGCTTATTATGCTGTGGCCCGCGATGGCTATGCCCCGCGCTGGATGGAACGGCTGAACCCCCGCACCGGCACGCCGGCAGCCTCGATCATTGCCCAGACAGCCTGGGCGATTCTGCTGACAATTGCCACAACCATACTCCTGGTGGCCGAACCGCCCGCAAATGGCTTGCCCGACTGGCTTCTGGCCATGTGGCGAACCTTTAACAAAACACCGCTTTATGACGTGCTCTTTACATACGTCATCTTTGGGGCGACGGTTTTCTACATGATGGCCGCCTATACCGTTTTTATCCTTCGCAAACGCGAGCCTGATGCTGACCGCCCGTTCCGCGTGCCGCTTTACCCCTGGACACCCATTATTTTCTGCCTTGCCAGCCTTATTCTGCTTATCAGCATGCTTGTGGAATCACCCGTGGAATCATTGACCGGCCTGGGGCTGATTGCCGCAGGAATTCCGTTCTACTACGCATTTCAGTGGTCGCGGCGCGTGCCAAAGCAATCTTGAATCGAAAGACAGGAATCCTTATGCCCGACAACGACAAAAACTGTTTGGATCGTCGCCAGATTCTTCGTGGCTCGGCCCTCGCCCTTCCCGGGCTTGTTGTCTCGAATCATCTGACAATCGCAGACGACCAGAAGAAAGCGGCAGATGCGCCCAAATCAACCGAATTACCCAAAGTGGCACCGGCCGACAAGGCAAAAGAGCCTGAGAAAGCTGCCGTCTCAGCGGCTGAAGCCGAGATTGACCGGCGCCTGGTCACAATCACTTCGCAGTTTGGCGATCGTCTGACATCCGCCGAAACAGTCGCTGTCAGGGCTGATGTCTCGGCCAACTACTTCCGTGCCAGACGCCTGCGTGCCATGCCTCTGGCAGACTTTGAAGGCCCGTGCACCGCTTTTATCCCCCATCGCAAAGATCTTACGCCGGTCAATCAGCCGGCAGATGCCATTAAGATTGAGCCCAAGGCCTTTAAACTTGACGATAACCTGGCTTTTGCCACTATCTTTGAACTGGCAGCCGGCTTGCGGGGCGGCCTCTTTACAGCAGTCGAACTGGCCGGGTTTTATCTCGACCGCCTTTCCAGAATTGGCCCGAAACTCAATTGTGTGGCCACTCTTACGAAAGACCTGGCACTGAAACAGGCGGCTGAAGCCGACAAACGTCTGAAAAGCGGCAAGCCCATTGGTATTCTTGATGGAATACCTTATGGGGCCAAAGACTTACTCTCGGCAGCCGGCTATCCAACCTCAAACGGGTGTGCCCCTTATGTCAAACGTGTTCTGAATCAGGATGCCACGGTCATTCGCCGGCTTCGCGAGGCCGGGGCCGTGCTTGTGGCCAAGCTTTCCATGGTGGAATGTGCCGGCGGGCTCGGTTATCGGCAGGCTAACGCCAGTGCTTTCGGCCCTGGCCTGACACCTTACGATACCCGTCGATGGTCGGGCGGCAGCAGTTCCGGCAGCGGTTCGGCCGTGGCGGCCGGGCTGGTGCCATTCGCCATCGGCTCTGAAACATGGGGCTCTATCACCACGCCGGCCAGCTATTGTGGCCTCACAGGCCTCAGGCCCACTTATGGCCGGGTCAGCCGTTCCGGGGCCTTCGCCCTTAGCTATTCCCTCGACAAAATCGGCCCGATGGCCCGAACCGCTGCCGAAACCGAACTGGTTCTTAAAGCCATTGCGGGCGCCGACCCCGAGGATATTTCCGCCCTTGATCGGCCCTGGCACGGGGCCGAATTGCCTGATAATCACCGGTTTAAACTCGCTGTGCTGAAAGACGGTGTGGCCAGGGCCCAGCCCGAAGTCAAAGCCAATTTCGAGAAGGCTCTGGATGTCTTCCGACAAGTGGCTGATGTCGAAGAGATTGAGCTGCCTTCAGGTGCCTTTGCCGACGTTCTCCTGACCATTCTTGCGGCTGAAAGTGCCAGCGCCTTTGAAGAGCTTGTTGATTCAGGCCTGGTGCAGCAGGTGACGGCCCCCGAGGACAAAATTGGTGGCTATGCCGACCGCACCGTTCCGGCCATGGACTACATTCGTGCGATACGCCTGCGGGGCCCTCTGGCCCGGTCGTTCGACGAATATATGACAAAATTTGACGCCGTTTTGACCGTTCCCACAGCAGCCACAGCCCCCCTGATCAGCAAAAGTTTTGGCTCGGCCTTCTCAAACAAAAGTCTGGGCGGGCCAGGCAATCTGTGCGGGTCTCCTGCACTTGTCATGCCCACCGGGCTTGATGCAGCAGGCCTGCCCACGGCCATTCAGCTAGATTCACGAGTCGGCAATGAGATGCTGCTTTCACGCCTGGGCCGCTATTTTCAGGGCAAAACGGCATGGCACATGCAGCGGCCTGATATGGCAAAAATCTGAAAATCTCGCTCCGGGGCTGGTGAATTCCAGTTTTGAACGGTGGCTGATCCAGGCCACTGGGCCTGAATTTGACAGCCTTGGTATAATGCCTGTTATTGAGTGGTGAACTAGAGTCGGAACGCCTGGATTGTACTGAGTGAGTGGCCCGGGCCTGAGACTGAATTGATCGATATGGACCTGGCGAAGCATGGCACTGGCAAAAGTAGCGATAGTGGGGCGGCCGAATGTCGGCAAGTCGTCGATTTTCAACTGGCTGGCCGAGCGGCGGCTTTCGATTGTTGACGACATGGCGGGTGTGACGCGAGACCGTGTAACGACCCTGATTGAAGTTGATGAAGGCACGCCCGAGACCGACTGGTTTTTTGAGCTGATCGACACCGGCGGCATCGGCATGGTTGACCGCGACGACCTTGAAAACGACGTTTACAAGCAGATTGATGTCGGCCTGGAAGAGGCGGATATTCTGGTATTTGTCGTTGACCTGCGAGACGGCATGATGCCGCTGGATGAAGACGTTGCACGCCGCCTTAGGGCCATCAAAAAACCGGTTCTGCTGGTAGCCAACAAGGCCGATGCCTTTAACGACCATCACAAGGCTGGCGAATTTTTCAGGCTTGGCCTGGGCGATGCCGTTGTCGTCAGCGTGCTGCACAACCGCAACCGCAGCGGCCTTCTTGATGCCATTCACGAGCTTTTGCCCAAGACCTTTCCCGGCGAGAAACCGCCCGAAGCGGCCATGAAAATTGCCGTGGTGGGGCGGCCGAACGCGGGCAAAAGTACGTTTATCAACACGCTGACCGAGACCGAGCGTATGATTGTCTCGGAAATTCCGGGCACTACGCGAGACTCTGTCGATTGTCGATTCCAGCTTGACAATATGGACTTCATCGCGATTGATACAGCCGGAATCAGGCGAAAAAGCAAGGTTCGCGACAATGTTGATTACTACTCGATTCACCGGGCCGAGCGGTCGATTCGCCGGTCGGATGTGACCCTGCTTTTCATGGACTGCATGCATGAAGTGACACGGCTTGACAAGCAGATTGCCGACACCATTCTGCAGGAAAGCAAGCCCTGCGTGCTGGTGGCCAACAAGTGGGATCAAATGCCTGCTGAGGCCCGAGAAGACTACCTGGAATACCTGCAGGGCCAATTTAAGCCGATGGCTTTTGTGCCTTTTGCAGTTGTCACAGGACAGAATGGCCGCAACGTGAAGGCCCTGATCCATCTGGCTCGCAAGCTTTACAAGCAGGCTCATCATCGCGTGGGCACGGGCAAAATGAACCGGATCATTCGCGAAATTTTTGACACCCATCCGCCGGCAATGCGGTCGAACCGCAACCCCAAGCTCTTTTATGTATCGCAGGTGGCAGTGGCCCCGCCCACAATCGCCCTGGTGGTGAACGACCCCAAACTGTTTGACCCCAGCTATATGCGTTATCTGCTCAACGCCATTCGTGCCAGGGGGCTGTTTCACGATATTCCCATGAAGATTGTGCTTCGCAAGCGAACACCCGGCGACCCGAACAGAAAAGACCAGCCGCTTGAGGAGTTCAGCGAGGAGACAACCGCCGTTCTGGCCGCCACCGACAGCCCGCAGGACTGGGACGAGATTGTGGTGAAGCCGCAGTCGGCCCGGGCCCGTTCGGAAGAGGACGAAGAAGCCTTTGTCGAACGATGGCTGAGCAAGGCATCGGCTGAGGAAGGCGGCGAGCCGGAATTTGACGACGACGATTTCTAAGCCGGCTTGCCCGGTGCACCGGGCTGCCGGTGCTTGTATCCTGCAGTTACCGACCCTACCGGCAACCAACATCTGACATTGATCAAACCACACGGAGATTTGCAACCCATGTCGCTTTCCCGCCGCAGTTTTCTCGGTTCGCTGGCCATTGGTGCCGCTTCGGCCAGCACGGGCCTGGCCATCGACCCCATCGCCCGCACCCGCCCAAGCCACCTGAAACTTTCCATCGCAGCCTATTCCTACCGCCAGTTTCTGCAGGGTGCGAAGAAGTCGATGGATCTGTTCGACTTCGCCAATCTGGCCGCCGACATGGGCCTTGATGCCATCGAGCCGACGAGCTATTACTTCCCGGCCGATGCCGGTATGGACTACTTCCATAAGCTGCAGCGGCATGCCTTTATGCTTGGGCTTGATGTCTCGGGCACTTCGGTTGGCAATAACTTCTGCCTGCCGCCCGGGCCTGATCGCGACAAGACCATGAAACTGGTGCGAGACTGGGTGGATAGAGCCGCCGCGCTGCACGCCCCGACAATTCGTATTTTCGCGGGCACCGTGCCCAAGGGCGATACCGAAGAAAATGCCGTGAAGCGGACGATCGAAGGCATTAAGGAAAGCGTGGAATATGCCGGCAGCAAGGGCATTGTGCTGGCCCTTGAAAATCATGGCGGCATTACGGCCGAGCCCGAGCAACTGCTGCGACTGGTGAAGGCCGTTGATTCGCCATGGTTTGGCGTGAACCTGGACACCGGCAATTTCCGTACGGCCGACCCTTATGGCGACCTGGCCAAACTGGCCCCCTATGCCGTGAACGTGCAGGTGAAGACCGAGATTGCACCCAAAGGCGGCAAGAAGCAGGAAGCCGAACTGGCCAAATTTATTGACATGCTGAAGGCGGCCCGATATTCCGGATATGTGGTTCTGGAATATGAAGCTGCTGAAGATCCCTTCAAGGCTATTCCGGGACATATCAAAACCCTGCGAAAACTTATCAGTTGATAACTCACAAGCGATCAGACTGCAGCCCCGGCCGATTTTTGCCGGGTTTTTTATTGGCATAAGCCAATATCATTCGCCCCAATTCCTGTTATGACATTTGAAGAAATTTGTTTTGCTTTGATGGCTTCTTTGGAGTGAGGTGGTTTGGCGTAAAGGTTGCAATTTCCGCGTGTCTCAAGTGTTTGTAAGGAAGATAATGGAAACATAATACATTGATATGTAAATTCAAATAAGTTTAAAGGATTTCCGCACCATCAGGCCGGAGAATCCCTGTAGAATGTCTTTTTTAACATTCTTTATGTCCCTGGTTGGGGTCGGGCTGGGGGTGGTTTTGGGTCGGTTACATCGCCAGGCGGTCGAGATTGGCCACCAATTCGTTGTATTCTTCGACCGAAATCACGCCCCACTGGGCCATGAGATAAAGCACTTCATATGACGTAGCTTCTTTAATCCTATAGAGTTCGGGCTTGTTCTGCAATTCTTCCATGATCTCGCAGATGGCATGCGACACCGTGTCGAAGAACTTGTCCTTATCCGCAGCCGAGAGGTCGGCAAAAGCCTCGTGGTCAAGCGGCATCGCCACATAAACCATCGCCGTGCCGGAAAAATCCATGAACGGGTCTTCGCCCAGTCGAATCACCGCCATCAGCTCGTTGACCCGCGATTTCTGAAGCTTATAA
>JBJTRR010000312.1:0-2551 GCA_046076185.1 bacterium
CGACTGGCAGAAAGCCGTGCGTGAGGCCACGCTCAGGATGATTGACGACCTGGCCGGGGCTGTGAAACAGGCTTAATTGGCCAGGCGTGTTTGCTCAATCACCAATTTCAATTCTGCCATTTCGGCGTCTGTCAGAGGGCGATTTGGCGGGCGAACCGGGCCAACGGGGCAGCCCAATAGTTCAAGACCTGCTTTGATGGTTGTAATATTCAGGGCATCGGCCTGCCGGGCGCGGAAGGCTTCGATGGGGTTAAGCACCTGCCGCAGACGCATTGCTACAGTATAATTGGCATCTGTCAGGGCCTGATGCAGTTTTAACGATGTCAGGGGGAAAAGAGCGGCCGCGCCGCTAGTGAAGCCACGGGCGCCGGCCAGGTGGAAATAAGGGGCGTTGCGTTCGGCTGTGCCGCAGACCACCGAGCAGGCACCAGCCGATTTCAGCACAAAATCAGCCACGGCGTTGAAGTCGTTCACGGCATATTTTACGCCCGTAATGACTCCGTCTTTTGCCAGAGCCAGCAGGGTGTTGTCAGATGGGTTGGGCCCGCGTTTATAGACCCAGAGGGGAATGCCAAGGGCTTTGTGAATGGCCTTGAAATAAAGGCTCACGCCCTCGTCGCCCAGATACGGATGCACCGGCGGCATCACCAGCACACCATCAGCACCGGCCGCCATGGCCTTTTCGCCAACAGTCAGGGCATGCTCAAGGCCAAGGCCAATGGGGGCCAGAACTTTGGCCCGGCCTTTGCAAACAGGAATGGTTGTGGCGATGGCCTGGCTGGCTTCGGCAGTTGTCAGCGAATGAAATTCGCCGGTGCCGGCGGCGGGAATGACGACGCGAATGCCTGCGGCCAGACAACCGTCAAGAAGCCTGGCCAGGCAGTCGGTGTCAACATGCCGGCCATCGGCTGTAAAAGGCGTGGGCGGCACAAGATGAACGGTGTTCCAGGCGTTGTCGGCAGGCATTTTTAGGGGCCTTTCAGCTGGTTATTGCAATCAAAATGCAATTTTATTTGATACGGAATTTTTGCAGTTGTATTTCGTCAAGTTCCACGCCAAGGCCGGGGCCGGTGGGCACCACGACAAATTCCGGGCCGATGGCCAGCGGCTCTTTCAGCAGGCAGGTTTCGTGATAGCACGGGCCGAGAATATCGGCCGGGAAGCGGTCGCTGGCAATTTCAGGCGTGCTGGCGGCCAGGTGGGCCATGGCGGCCGAGGCGATGCCAAGCTCAAGATTCGAGCCGATGTGGCAGTCCATATCGGCTGAGTGGGCAACGTGTGCGATTTTTTTCGAATTCCAGATGCTGCCGTTTTTGCCTGGATAAACGCTGATGATATCGACCGCCTGGTGGGCAGCGGCATGATGGGCGTCGTTCAGATTCCAGACATTTTCATCAGCCATCAGCGGGGCGGGTGAAATGCGTCTCAGTTCCTGCATGGTGGCCCAGTCGCCGGGGCGGGTGGGCTGTTCGATGAGTGTCAGATGGAATGGTTCGAACTTCGGCAGAATTTTTCGTGCGACGACCGACGACCAGCCGCAATTGGCATCGATGGTCATTTTGATGTCGGGCCCGGCCACTTTTCTCACGGCGGCCACACGTTCGATATCTGTCGCAGGGTCAAGACCAACCTTGACTTTCAGGCACTTCACGCCCCAGGCCAGGAAGGTTTCGGCCAGTTTGGCGGCCTCAGCCGGGGCGAAGCCACCGATCATCATTTTCATGGTGATTTTGTCGGCCACCTTGCCACCCAGCAGTTCATAAACCGGCACGTTGGCGGCTTTACCACGAATGTCCCAGAGGGCCATATCCACGGCGGCCTTGGTGAAGGGGTTGGCCTTCACGGTGTGGTCAAGCCGCTGCATGATTGCGGCGTGGTTCATCGGGTCTTGCCCGACCAGGAGGGCGGTAAATTCATTTTCCAGCAGAGAAACGGCGGTGCGGGCCGATTCGCCCGACCACAATGTCTGCACCGTGGCTTCGCCCAGACCGGTGATGCCTTCATCGGTGTGCATGCGCACAATGACATATTCACTGACAACATGCCGCCCGTGGGCCGTGACGGCCAGGCGGTCTGTTTTCAGCGGAATGTGAACAGGAATGGCTTCAATTCGGGTGATTTTCATCGTGATCTGCAGGTCTGGAACGTCGGGGTTGGTTTCAGTGGCGAGATGTGCCATATCGTAACGAATCGTTGCGTGGCGAGAAAGATCATAGAAAAAGTTGCGTGAAAAATTTCATTTGAGCTGGAAATGAATTGGTCATGATTTCATTTCACTGTATTTTCATTTCCCATTGAGATATTGATTTGTCAGAAACGCTGCGAGTTATCCAAATACAATTCCGTATAACACTCTCTGAAATATGACATGCGGATTGGCTAATGTCAAACGGGTTTTGAGCATTTTTGTCGAATGGGTTTTATTATTGGTCGTATTTCATTCGAAATGGCTGGAAATCATTTTGAATGACCCGCCTTTTGGGCTTCGAATTATATCCCGAAGCGTTCGCAAGGGGGAGTCGTAGATAATTCCCTCGCTTGCGCTTCGGGT
>JBJTRR010000313.1:0-6113 GCA_046076185.1 bacterium
CCTTGACGCCATCATTGCCGCTCTGGCTGAAGAACCACACCGCATTGAGCTTCGCAATTTTGGCGTTTTTGAAGTGCGTCGCCGCAAGCCTCGCGTTGCCCGCAACCCCAAAACCAATGCCAAAGTTCATGTCCCTGCCAAGAATGTCGTAACTTTCAAGCCCGGCAAGGAAATGGAAGACATCATCCAGAAGATTCACTCAGCCCAGCTTGAAGAGTCCGAGTAATTTCGGCTCGTTCTGCACTGATGCCACCAATCAAAGACCAGGCCCCTGCACAGGGCCTGGTCTTTTTGCTTTCACCCTTCCCGGCCACGCGCCTGATCTATCGTTATAATCAGCAACCCTATTAAATTCATAAAGTTGTTCAAGTCTTCCG
This sequence comes from bacterium, assembly GCA_046076185.1. Lineage (GTDB taxonomy): Bacteria > Planctomycetota > Planctomycetia > Isosphaerales > Isosphaeraceae > QWQI01. The sequence continues at coordinate 378 of JBJTRR010000313.1, forward strand.
CAATGCCATTCCGATAAGTTGACTATGTCGGAACCGCAGCAATGGAGTGCGGCCAGACCGACGCACAAAAGCAGGATGCTTTGATGGGAGGAGCCCATGCGTAAGCCAATAGCGGTTCTAGCCTTGTTGCTGGCCGCTCTCGCGGTCGGCGAGGGTTGCGCTCCGGTACCTTTGCCACACTACGCTGCATATACGCCTCACCGGGTGGAACAACTCCTGGTTGATTCGGAAAATCTGCGGCTGGCACAAGAGGACTGGGATCGATTCTGGTTTCTTGATCAACCGTCTCACCTGACCCCGTTCAGGACTCACGGCGGCCTTGGTCCCTGATCCTGTCTTCTTCTGGCGACAGGCAGAAATTTAACACCGATAAGGTCCGCTTCGTCCGGCCTTTCGGTGTTCAATTATTTATTTATTTATCGATCAATCTGACCCACCCTGATCAATTCATTTCACCACTGGCAACTTCACAAAAACCCGAAACGGCTGGATCCAGCGGCCGGTTTCCCTCTCGGTCAATCTTGCCAAACCCGCCAGATTCCCTTCCGGGTCAATCATTGCAACTTCTGTTTCAGCAATAACTTCAGCAAAATCATTCGAAGCCGGAATCGCTCGCCCGTGGCAGATTTCGCTTCTCTCAAATTCATTAATTATAACCATTGGCCAACCAGGCAACACTCGCCCGGCCTTCGCTGTAATCTTCCGTAAATCTAACTCATCTAATAACTTATCAAGCGGAATAGACTCCGCTGCCGTGAATGGCCCGATCGCCGTTCTTCGAAGCGTTTCGATCATTCCTCCCACACCCAGCCGCTCGCCAAGGTCGCGTGCGATCGACCGAATGTAAGTGCCTGCACCACAATCAACTACAACATTCAGCAAGGGCCATTCGTAAGCCGTGACGGCAATTCGGTCGATTCGAACGGCTCTGGCTGAAAGGGCCACCTCACGGCCTTCCCTCGCCAGTTCGTAAGCCCTTTTGCCACCAGTATGTATAGCCGAAAATGCAGGCGGTCTCTGCATCACTTCGGGGCCGGTAAGTTGAAGAAGAGCCTCGCTGATCGCCTCAGGGCTCACTGGCCTGGCGATTTCGTTCACAGTCACGTCGCCATCGGCGTCGTCGGTCGAGCTTGTCGCCCCCAGCCGAATCGTCGCTTCATAACTCTTGCTCAGCCGGTGGCTGTATTCCACCAGCCGGGTGGCCGGGCCAATCGCCACTAGAAGCAGCCCTGAAGCCAGCGGGTCAAGCGTTCCGGCATGGCCGAATTTCACGCCCCGCCACTTCCATTCCACCTGGTTAATCACATCCCTCGAGGTCATGCCCGAAGGTTTATCGATCAGCAGCCAGCCACTCAGGTCGGCAAGGGCAGCTTCCGGCTTGCGTTTTTTTCGGCTCAAGGCTTTGCAATATCGAGGGTTACAGGAAGCCGCAGCTTGGTTGGCGGCAGGCAGAACTGATCAGTACAGACCTGATAAGTCACCACAAGGTTCGTTTTCACCTCTCCGGGGGCCGCAGCGGCCGGAACTTCCAGTAGTACGGCGAACCGCTGTCGCCCTTCGTAAATCACTACCGGCTCGAGACCTGCCGATGAAACTTGCTTCGCTTCACCCGCCGGATAATCAACCCGCTTCAGCCTGACCGGCCCCGCCGAAGTGCCCTCCAGATCGACTTCCGTCGGCTTGGCCGAGTCAACCCCCGAAGGGTTGCCATACGTGTGATATTTCGGCTCGATCAGCAAATCAAATTCAACCTTAACCTCTTTGCCTGCAGTCACTTTAATCGTTTCCGGGCCAACCCGTGTTGCCTTCACGGGCATAGGCTTGGCGGGCTTGGCAGTCTGCGGTTTGTCAGCTGCTGCAAGTGCTTTTGCAGTATTGGTTTGGCCAGATTTTACTGCCGCTCTCACTAAGCTCAGAACGGAATCAGGCGATGTCGTGAAAAAGCCCGAAGCCGCCTCGACACTCTTCCGGGCTGTCTCAGCCCATGCCTTGTTTCCAGTCACTTCTGCAAGTTCCACCAGGTTCAGTGTGGCCACTCCGGCCGGGCTTGGCATAGCATTGTCAAAAAGGTTGCGTGGTCGCACAAAAAGGTCGGTTGCATTCTGCGTCGTTTCGAAAAAGCCACCGTTGGCTGAGTCGCCAAATAATTCGATCATCTTTTCTGATAACGACTTGCACGCATTCAGCCATTTCTGCTCGCCGGTCGCTTTGTGCAGCTTCAGCAAGCCGTCCACCAGATAGGCATAGTCTTCCAGAAATGGCCCGTCAGGCGAGACCACATCGCCCCGAGAGACATGTGTTAAGACGTTTTCCTTCAGGTGTTTATCAAGAATAAATCCGGCTGCGGTTGAAGCCATTGCCAGGGCTTCCTTATTGCCTGTCAGGTGCCCGGCATCAGCCAGGCCGCCAATAGCCAGCCCTGTCCACGATGTCAGGCACTTGTCGTCAAGCCCCGGCTGGGGCCGCTTGGCCCGGGCGGCCAGAATGCTGGCCCTGATCGGATCAAGCTTGGCGTTAATGCTTTCCTGCGATAACTTTGTGTCATCAGTAATGGTGTTCCAGCGTTCGTTGATCGCCAGAATAAAATCACGATTTTCAAAGTTGGGGGCCAGTTTCAGTCCATAGATGTCGCGAAACAGGCTGGCTTCCGGCTGATTCGTAATCAGCTTCTCAAGTTCTTCCCTACTCCAGACATACGTCAGGCCTTCCTGGCCATTGGTGTCGGCATCAAGCGACGAAGCAAACCCGCCTGAAGGCAGCAGAAGTGAAGATTTCAAGAACTTCACCGTGTCGTCCACTTCCTTTTTCCAGCGATTTTCGCCAGTCAGTTCAAAGGCCCGGGCACAGACTGACATCCATAAGGCATTGTCGTATAACATCTTCTCGAAATGTGGCACAAGCCAGTATCGGTCGGTGCTATAGCGATGAATGCCGCCGCCAAGATGGTCTCGCACTCCGCCCCGGGCAATCGCGTCGATGGTCGTCAGGGCCATTTCGCGGGCTTTGTCTGCCAGCTTCTGGTCTTTCAGTATGGTCTTATCTTTCGCCAGCTCAAGCAGAAAGAGTAGATTTGCCGGTTCAGGGAATTTCGGTGCTTTGGGCTGTCTCGAAGATGACCCAAACCCGCCATAATTCGGGTCGAACTGGTCGGCCAGTTCACTCAGGGCCTTTTCTGTAAGGTCAGGGGCAATCGGGCTGCGGCGAATCAGGGCCGATTCGGCAGCGGCCAGCCGGCGAGCGGCATCCGAGAGATTTTTCGAGTCTTTTTCAAGCTCGGCCCGGTGGTCGCGCCAGGCGTCGCGCACCCGTTTCAAAAGAGACTCAAAGCCCTCGTCGCCGTCTTTGTCTCTGGGCGGCATGTAAGTCAGCCCAAAGAACGGCTTTCCATCGGGCGTAAGCATCATGTTCATGGGCCAGCCGCCGCCGCCCAGAAAGGCCTGAAGGGCGGCCATGTAAACAGCGTCAACGTCTGGGCGTTCTTCGCGATCAACTTTAATGCACACAAACGATTCATTCAGAATCCTGGCAATCGCTTCATCCGTAAAGCTTTCCCGCTCCATCACATGGCACCAGTGGCAGGCGGCATAGCCTACGGAAAGAAAAATCGGTTTCTGCTCCTTCCGGGCCTTTTCAAACGCCTCCTTTCCCCACGGATACCAGTCAACAGGGTTGTGGGCATGCTGAAGCAGGTAAGGGCTGGCCGACTGGCTCAGCCGGTTGCCGGGCTTCTTTGCCTGAGCCTTTATCGGGCATGGATTTATAAGAAAAAGCAGGATGCTGAAAACAGTTGCGAATCGGTGCATTTTTCAGTCCGGTGCGTTCGCTGGTGGATCATTCAACTGCCCTGAGTATAAACAAATTTGCCTTCGAATGAACCAAGCCTTGATAAATAAATTCGCCAAGTCTTTTCAATTCATGCGTTTCGAGTTTGTCATTGTGTCAAACCGCGTGTGGGCCAGGTGGCAAAAGGCCACCGCACAGGCGTCGGCAAGGTCATGCGGCTCAGGATCTTCCGTAAGATTCAGCTGAATTTTCACGGCCTGCTGCATCTGTTCCTTCGGGGCCCGCCCACTGCCCGTTAAAGTCTTTTTAATCTGGGTTGCTGCATAACCTCTGACTTTCACGGCTCTTAGCTGGGCTGCCAGCACAATCACTCCCCTGGCATGTGCCATCAAAATGGCCGTGCGTGGGTGCTTGGCATGCGTGTGAATGCGTTCCACAGCCATAAATTCCGGGCGATACTCTTCCAGAATATCAATGATATTCAGATGAAGATCCATCAGGCGTTCGTCCAAGTCATTGCCGCTGGCAGACTTCGGGCGAAGTACGCCGGCCTCGATCAGATGACCGATCGGCCCCACACCCAGGCTTTGCCGCATATCCATCACGGCATAGCCAGTGGTGCCCAGGCCTGGGTCGATGCCCAATACCCGCCCGGGCACAAAGTCAAACCGTCCTGGCTCTCTCGCCACTTTTCCGACCGGTTGGGTTGGCATGATTCCATCCTTAGAACTGATCAGGAGTTAGTGAAATGAGAAAGGCCGCTTGATGAGCCACTCAGCCCCTTTTCCATGTCGTCTGGCCACCGGGTCGATCTTCCAGAACCACATTCAGGGCCGTAAGCCGGTTGCGAATCTCATCAGCCAGCGCAAAGTTCTTGGCCTTACGCAGTTCCGCACGCAGGTGCAGCACCAGATCCATTAATCCGGCGGTCAGACTGTCGTCGGCCGCATTGGCGTCTCTGGGCGGAGCTTCAAACAGTCCCAGAATCAGTGTCAGCTCGCGCAAGGCCGTCATCCCCAGAACCCACTGATCTTTGGCCAGAGTTTCGGGATGATCCTGATGCGGCGCAGGGGCGTCGAAATGGTGCTGGTCAGCAAACCGGTTGATCGTGCGCACCAGTTCATAAAGCTCGGCCAGGGCAGCACCTGTGTTAAAGTCGTCGTCCATCGCGTCAAGAAACCTCTGGCGATGTTCGGCCACCATATCCAGAAACGGCGTGCCATCGCTGCCGAAGTTGCCCCGTTTCACAGGGGCGGCCAGGGTATAGAACGACAGGCCACTGACGCGTTGGAAGCGTTCAAACAGGTTGCGGAAGGCTTTCAGCCCGCGGCCAATTTCATCAAGCCGGGAATTGCCGAAATCAATCGGGCTGCGGTAATGGCTGGAAAGAAGCAGGGCCCGGATCACATCGGCGTCATATCGGGCCAGCAGGTCTTTCATCAGAACGATCGTGTCGGGGTCGCTCTTTGAAATCTTGCGTCCGTTTTTGGTCAGCAGGCCATTATGTAACCAATACTTCACAAAGGGTTTATCGTGATAGCTTTCGCTCTGGGCCAGCTCGTTTTCATGGTGCGGGAAGACGAGATCAAGGCCGCCGCCGTGAATGTCGAAGCTGGCACCCAGAAACCGCATGCTCATCGCCGAGCATTCAATGTGCCAGCCGGGTCGGCCGGGGCCAAACTTGCTTTCCCAGGCCGGTTCGCCGGGCTTTGAGCCCTTCCATAAAGCAAAATCGCCGGGGTGCTTCTTCAGGCTTGAAGGCTCAATGCGTGCCCCGGCCCGCAGCTCTTCGGGGTCGCGGTGCGACAGCTTGCCATAGTCGTGATCTTTGGAGACGTCAAAATAGACATCGCCGCCAGACGCATACGCAAGATCTTTGTTCACAAGATCTTCGGTAATCTGCAAAATTTCTTCGATATGCTCGGTGGCACGTGGCATGTGGTCAATGCCGGT
>JBJTRR010000314.1:0-2658 GCA_046076185.1 bacterium
TGATCTGTCAGGATCTCGGTCAAAACTACCGTTTTGTTTGAAAAAATCAATGCGTGACCGGTTTCGTGAATCCAGATATCTGCGTGCCAGCCATCAAAAATATTTAACCGGCGGTGAGCCCGAGCATTAAACCAGTCGGCATGAAGTGCCTGCCTGAGCAAAATCAGGCGATTGTCAGACACTTTGAGCGATCTGGAAAAGTGCTTCATCAAACCCTCTTGCCAATCAGTCACGCACTATGCTACAAGCCAAGCATGCATTTTATCACGAAAGGAGTCTGGAATCTCAATTCAGAATTGATTTGATCTGGTAGATCAGATTCAGCCTTGATCAGTGATTTCATTGTTCGAACGCTATGATAAGACTACCGGGCTTGGGTGACAATCCCATATTTCAGGATCTTTTTTCTATATTTCTTTTTTGCAACTTCGTTCATTTTTGATCGTATTTTGTAGAAATAGATCAAGGTCTGATAATCCTGCATTATTGATATCGTCTGATCTTCGTCTTGACCCGTTTGAAAGTTCATTTATTATGTTGCGATGATCCGACGAAGCGTTTTATGGTGCTTTGCAAAGGCCAAAAAATGTTGTTTCGGACATGGCACATGGAGGTGCTGGAATGTCGGGCACGTTATCGGCCACCGAAGAGATTCCTGAACGGAACCTAAAAACCTTTATTGAGAAGGTTCTGGTGGCATATCGCCATGGCGGGATTCCTTACATCTGGCATAAATCCATGCGGCGTGGCTTAGATAACTGGCCCTCGCTTAAACGTAAGGCCATTTACTCTGACCCCCGTGATTATTGGACTCTTCGTGGTGGAGTAGGATATCTTGCAGAGCAGGAAGGGCAACCGGCCCGGACTGCAAGGTCTATCTGGCTTGCTGGCAAAGTTGCATCGTGTCAGCCGCTGTCCATTCTCGAAGTGGGTTGTGGCTATGGGAAGCAAATCAGAAATATTCGAGATATGGTCGGCGAAGGCATTCCAATTACGGGTATCGATTACAGTCCGACTCAGCTTTCTCTTGCAAAAAAGCATCTATCTGACCATAAAAACATTCGCTTGATGAGGGCTTCAGGAGAACGACTCCCTTTTGCCGATGGGGCCTTTGATATGGTGCTGACATCTGCTGTTATTCTTCACAATCCGCCGGTTATTGCAGAGAAAATCAGGCTGGAGATTCTTCGCGTGGCTAAAAATTGGTGCCTGCATAACGAAGATACGGACATCACTTACAATCGATATGGTTATGATACGGCAGAATGGTATAGGAATCATGCGTTTACAGTCGTCGAATCGGGGCCTATTCCGGCCGACGTTTTTCAGGGAAGTGACGACCCGGTGGGAGAGTCGCTCAGGTCGCAGTTTTGCATGGTCAGGTTATAATGTCGGCTGGCTATATTTATTCTGAATCAGATACTGCCGTGACTGGTAGTAGCCAACCTGCACAGACGTCCCGGCGTCAGATCTTTATTTCGAATAGTCTGTGGTTTATTGCCGCTGGCCAGATTGAGCGGGTTGTTGGAATTCTACTATCTTTCTCTCTTCGCTGGGGGCTTTCGCTTGCAGATATTGGTGTTTATTCAGGCCTGAGGTTGTTGCTTGATAACACCAGCTATTCCAGCCTCGGGGTGGCTTTGGGGGCAGTTCAGAAGCGGCCAGTCCTGTTCGCATCAGGTAATCCTGCGGAAGCAGAACGACTTACGAATGTTGCGGCAGGTACAAATTCAATCACTTCGGGGATATATGCTTCAGCACTGATAATCTGGGGTTTGTATTTAACCTTATTCGGAAAAATACAATGGGGAATTGGGCTGATTTGTGTTGGCCTAATGGTGGTTTTGAAACGAAGGCAAGACTTTCAGATTGCAATCATGCGGAGTGACGGCCGATTTTTTTCTACTTCACGCATTGCAATTCAGGTTAATTTTGCATTTTCGATATTCATGATAGCAGGAATTTTGCTGTTTGGTTTCTGGGGCATGCTTTTGGGATTGTTCTTCGGCTTTGTGTGGCAAGGAATACTGTTGGCAAAAGCAGATGATTCCGTCTTTCTGCAGGATACATTTGATTTCAGGACAGCTTGCCATTTGGCGCTGACGGGTTTGCCAATTCTTGCGATGAATTCAAGCTGGATGCTGATGGGGTCGCTTGATCGAGTCTTGATCCTGGGCGTTATGCCTGATGGCGAGACTCAGGCTGGTTATTACTCGATTGCAATTTTGGCGACAAGTTGGTGTCAGGACGTTGCCGGAAGAATCTCTCTCGTTCTTTATCCCGAGTATCAGAAAAACGTTGGGAAGGGAATTGATCGTGGCATAATTCTGAAACAGGCTGAATATGGGACGATGATGCTATTGGGGGCGCTGATGGCTGTTTCATTATGGATCATGCCTTTCTGTTATTACATCATTCCACAGATTTTTCCGAGACTTTCGCCAGGATTGGCCGCTTTCCTTACAATGTTGCCGGGTTCGATCTTCTTCGCTGCTGCCTGGCCCATTCGTCAAGCCCTCATTGCCACTGGAAATTCTTGGGCAGGGACAGTCGTTGCTCTAATTATTTTAATTCCACAATTTCTTGTGCTGAAATCTGTTTGTGCAACGAGATCAATTTCAGAAGTGGCAATGATCAGTTCTTTGTTTCAGATGTTGG
>JBJTRR010000315.1:0-3010 GCA_046076185.1 bacterium
CTTTATGAATGTCGATGGACATTTTATTCGTCGGTCTCAAAGTGGGATTTAACACCCGGGCAACCAGCTGTGCCACCAACCGACATTGAATTTGCAGGCACAGCACAGACACCCGACATGCTCAGGCTATGCCTGAACTGCCATACCACCAACCCAACTGCAATTTTACAGATGCAAGGACCTGAGGCACAGGACAGGGCCATAGGCTGTGAAAGATGCCACGGGCCAGGGGCAAATCACATTTCGGCCATGAAATTGAAGCTGCCTGATCGGGCCATAGGCCGATTTCGGCGCAATGCCAGTGGTCTGCGTCCACAAGTCATGCTTATGTGCGGCGAATGCCATGGAACGATGGGTCGAGAAATTCCCGAAGCATTTGACGCAGGCACCGTTCGATTTCAGGCAACAACGCTCACCTTCAGCCAATGCTATAAAAAGTCGGGTAATGACAGCGTGTTCGACTGCCTGAGCTGTCATTCACCTCATCAGGACGCTGAAACCAAACCTGAGGGCTACGACGCCAAATGTCTTTCTTGCCACGACCCGGGGCCAAATGTCGCCGGGCAGGCGTTGAAATTGAAGATTTGCCGAGTGAACTCTAAAAAAGATTGCGTAAGCTGCCATATGCCCAAGATTCAGAGCGTACAACGACATACCAAATTCACCGACCATTATATTCGCAAGCCTCAGGCAACAGGTCAGTAAATGGTCAATTGGTTTTTTTTATTTATTCTGGGTAGCACCACCAACAACAGTCTCGCCCGGCTTGCTCACATCCTGAATATCACGCATGATGGCGGGCAGAATAGTCACACCAATATCTTTGGCGGCTTTTGTGTTTACAACTGTCTGATAATGATCGCCTTCCACGATCGGAATATCGGCAGCTTTTTCGCCTGATAGAATCCGACCAACGCGGCGACCAACTTCAAAACCTGTCCAACGCATGCGCGGCTCGCGAGTGAAGATGGCTCCTTCGCCAGCCTGTTTATTGAGCGCCCCAAAAACCGGGAGTTTCTGTGCTGTAGCGGCAGCAATAAGACCCGCTGAGCGATTACCCAGTCCATTTGTCAGAATAACCGCTTCAGCACCTTTTTTCTTGATATCTTCCATCAGTGATGACCAATTCTGGTCTTTGCTGTATGAGGCAGGTATTGGCTCGACCTTCGCCCAGTCACATTTCAGAAGATCATCACGATGAACGGTACTTAGTTTGTTATCAGGGTCGAAAAGCAACGCCATTTTAGTAGCTTTGGGCAGACTGCCACGGGCAATTGGTACTGTCAGCGTAAGGCGATGCGGCAATGTTGCACCGGTTGCATTTTCAGTTCTTGGAGTTTTATCACTGATAATTCCAAGCGAAACCGGATTATTGGCCATGGCAAATACAATCGGAATTTCTGGTTTCTTTTCAGATGCAATCATCGTGGTTGAATCTAGCAGGGTTACCAGCATCATAGAGCCATCAGCAATCGCCTTGTCAATCTGGCCTGCGATGTTCTCCATTTTGCCGCCGGCGTTGTATTCCACCAATTTGTATTTCTGGTTGGTTTTCAGCGACTGATTGATCCCATCCTGAAGCGATTGCAAACCAGGCTCGTTGCCATAATCAACGCTGTCGAGGCGAATTATGGCAACCGTCTTTTCCTGCGAACGCGTGTCAGCCGGCTTAACTGCCCCGCTACCTGCCGAATTATTGCCAGATACCGATGGTGCAGATGTATTTCCACCTCCGCAACCGCCTCCAAAAAGCATGGCCAGTCCGAAAGCCGATGTGAGAAAATGACGCAGGCGGATAGCCTTGACAGTTGACAGTGATGACATGTCGGGGTCCCTTGTCGTGGGCAATTTCGCCGATTTTATGTAGTGGTTTTGGGCGTGTTATTTCCGGGGCTGAACCGAAGCCTGATTATAGCCACGAATTTCGTCGACTGCAATCAGGCGGTCGGCAGGCGGGTTGGCGATTTTACTGGTTGTACCTGAAGGCCATTGAATCTCAAGTTCCAGAGCATTTTCGCTATCTAGCCAGGCAAAATGCAATCGCGGGCTGATGGCCGACTGGTAACTCCCACCACCAAATCTCAGCGAGTGATAAATACGTTTGTCGGTTTTCAGAATCAGCTTGGCTCCGACTGCATCACGATTTGACTTCTGACCGACGAGCTGGATTCCAAGCCAGTGATTTTTTGTGCTTGACCGATTCGTCAAAAGTGCAGCCGGTTCGTTTTGGGGAAGAAACAGAAGATCAAGACGACCATCGTTATCAAGATCGCCAGTGGCCAAACCCCTTCCCAGTCGAGGCTGGACAACATCCCTGCCTGATTTTGAAGAGGCATCAAAAAACCTGCCTGTTCGCTGGCCAAGAAGGAGTTGGGCCGGCATGCGATAAGGCACGTCGCCGAAATCGTCGGTATGACCGTTGGTCGAGACCAGGTCGAGAATTCCATCGTTATTGGCATCGAAGAATGCCATGCCGAAACCAAGAAGCAGCCGGCTGTAAGATGCCAGGCCTGATGCCGCTGTGCGATCAATAAAAAACATGTTACCGCTGTTCTGATAAAGCGTCGATGATTCTCCGTAGTAATTCGTCACTGCCAGGTCTGGGCGGCCATCGCCATTGTAATCGCCGCAGGCCACACCCATGCCGGCCTGATAGCTTCCATCAGCCCCGGCGGCCACTCCTGCAAGATGCGCCACCTCTTCAAATTGCATTTGACCGAGATTTTTAAAAAGGAAGTTTGCTGACTTGTCATTCGCGACAAAGATATCAGTCAATCCGTCGGCATCCAGGTCGGCAGCAATAACCCCAAGCCCACGCCCTTGCTTATCTGCAGCGGTGATACCGGCCATGTCGCTTACGTCAGTGAATCTACCACCATCATTACGAAACAGATGATCCGGCTGTGCGGCACAGGTTGTGGGGTTACACGACATAAATTTCAGAGTGTCTGCATGGCGACAGATTCTTGGGTTTTTCTCATCCCAGACAACATAATGACATACGTAAAGA
>JBJTRR010000316.1:0-1766 GCA_046076185.1 bacterium
CTGCGAAAAAAGGGGCGGCTGGGGCAGGTGTTTCAGGTGGGCGGCGATGCCGGGACAAATCTTGGCAATCGCCTGACAAAAATTATTACCGAAATGCAATCGCCGCTGTTTATCGTTTCGGATGCCAGTGCCAGTTGGAATAAAGATATTCTGGAACGGCTGCTGAAGGCGATTGACTCAGCCGACATGGCGATTGGTTCGCGGCAGGCGGCGAGCCGGGTGCAAAGGTGGCAGCAGAATGCCACAGCAATGCGCCGGGGGTTCTTCTGGGGGGCCGGAGTGAAGGACCCACATTCGCCCTATCGTATCTTTCGGACAGAAGTATTCAGAAAATTCCCCCTGCAATCCTCAGGCCGGTTTATTGATATTGAGCTGGTGGCCAAGGCGAATTTTCTGGATGCCATGATATTCGAGGAAAATTTGCCATTTGCCGATACCTGTCCGGGCGAAATGAAATACAATCATCTTCGAAAAGATATTAATCAACTATTTAAAAAGCCATGTTTTCAATTTCAGGCGTGAAATGTAATTGAAATGAAATAAAAAAAAGGCCAGTAGTTAAAACCACTGGCCTGGACGATTGCAATTTCGATTGCAATGCTATTAATAGCTGTCGGCGCTGACAACTTCACCGCCGGACCGGGTGCCAAGAGACATCCATGTGCCCATGTTGATAGAGCTCTTGATAAACCGCACTGAGCCGTCGCCCATCATGACATTGGCCCCGCCGGGGTGGGCGGAAGTGACGTTGGAATAATTGGTGCCGTCGGCATTGAAGGTGCGGGCGTTGAAGCGGCAGCCGTTCCACTTGTATTGCTGGCTGTTGGGTGGAACCACGGTGTTAATCATACCCATGCCCACAGCACCCAGGCCCCAGCGATAACCCTTGGTGGGGGTCACGGTGCGGCCGGTGTTATTCCACTCCGTATTACAGGCAGCCAGGCCGGCCATTGTAAGCGGCATGTTGGCGGCGGCATTCTGCATGGCTGCGCCGCCGGGGTCGGCAGCGCTGGTCAGCACGACGGAGCGGTCAAGTTCGCCCACAACGCTTGCCAGCGAGGCGCGGTCGTCGGTCGCAGTGTTGATAAAATTGCCGGCATTGCCGCACAGGCTCTCGCCATAAGCGACCGTGTTGGAAGTGCCATCGCTGACCTGAGAGATCATGCAAGCGACCTGATACGAGAACATGCCCGTGGAATCGCCCGTGGTCGATCCCCAGGTCGTCGTGCCAGTGCTGGCCAGATAGCTATTGAGCGAAGTGGCGCCCGAGTTGGGGTCGGAAGGGCACAGGTAGGTGGCAATGCGGGTGTTAAAGGCCGTGTAATTGGCGTCCCAGCCATACTGGGCGCGGAAGCGGTTCCATGGCGAAAGATTGAAATTAATGGCGTTGTAAAGGTTTCCACCTTCAATGTGCGGCAATTGCAGGGCATTGGCACCCCAGCCGCCCCAGTTCAGTGGCGAACCAGCCGAATTATTGGCATTGCCAAAACGGGCGTTCAGCGACACGCCCAGCGGGTAGCAGCCCATCGACGATTCGTAATTATACATCGCCAGGCCGATCTGCTTCATGTTGTTCACGCACTGGGCCCGGCGGGCCGCTTCTCGGGCCGACTGAACCGCCGGCAAAAGCAGGCTGATCAGCACGGCGATGATGGCAATGACCACCAGCAGCTCAATCAGCGTGAAACCTCTACGAGACTTTTTCATCTTCATTTCCTGTATCTTTCTTCCAGAATAAATTGACTTGACTGGTCTGAATCACTTTC
>JBJTRR010000317.1:0-2072 GCA_046076185.1 bacterium
GTAAGGGGTTAGGCAAGTTTTTCATTCGCTCTTCGACTTCGGCCACAATGCGTTCAAGGTCGATGTCAAGCCGGCCGCAGGTCGGGCAGGCAACAACTTCAGGCCGGGTCACGCGGCGATCACACGCCCGCAGAATGTCGAAACCGGCCGCAATTTCAGGAACGGGGTCGCCCAACAGGCTGACGCGAATGGTGTCGCCCACGCCACGCAGCAGAATGGCGCCGATACCGGCCGACGACTTCAGCGTGCCATATTCGCGGCTGCCCGCTTCGGTAATGCCCACGTGGGTTGGGTAATCGCTCTTCTGGGCAAACAGGGTGTAACATTCCACGGCAGTGGGCACGTGGCTCGCCTTCAGGCTGATGATCATGTCGTAAAAGCCCAGGCTTTCGGCAATTTCAATGTGCCGAAGGGCTGATTCCACCATCGCCTCAGGGCAAGGGAAGCCATATTTGTCAATCAGGTCGTCTTCCAGCGAGCCCGAGTTCACGCCCACCCGCACCGGCGTGCCTGTGTCTTTGGCCTTGCGGATCACCTCTTCATAACGCTTGCGGCCGCCGATATTGCCGGGGTTAATGCGAATTTTGTCAACCGCACGCTTGCCATCCGGCGTTCTGGCATCCATGCAGGCCAGGGCCATACGATAATCAAAGTGAATGTCGGCGATCAGCGGAATCTTAATTCGCGAGCGAATCTCGCCCACGGCCGCCGCGTCTTCCTTCTTCGGAACCGTGACGCGAATGATCTCGCAACCGGCCTCTTCCAGCCGGTGAATCTGGTCGAGTGTGGCCTGCACGTTGAACGTGTCGGTCGTCGTCATCGACTGCACCCAGATCGGATTGTTCCCGCCCACAACGTGATCACCCACACCCACTTCACGCGTTTTGTGCCGGGTCACCGTTGTTGAGTATGCCATCGCAGCTCAGCTCCCTGCGGACAATTTGTCCGGATAATCGTTTCAACCGGGAAAATTTTACAGCTCGAAGCCGTTCGAGATCGCTGTATTCTCACCGTCCGACAACAGATAACATTATGATAGATCAGTGCTGCCGGAAGAGCAAGGTGACAATCGCACAAGCCCGGTAAAGATCATTCCCGTGCCCCATTCGCCAATCAAAAACCGCATCAAAAAAAGCCTTCTGGCGGTTTATAACCCGCTGGTTCACGGGCTCAGACACATGGCAGGCTGGTGCCGCGTTTTTGCCACCACTCGCTGGTCGCCGTGCGAAATCTGCGGCCGGAAAGGCCCGAAAAGATTTTTGCAAGCCGCAGTGAGCGAAGAACTTGTGGTAATGTGGGGGCTCTCGGCTGACGACGCCCGCCGGCTGCGGCAGAAGGAGTCGATGATTTGCCCGTGGTGCGGCTCGAAGCTGCGGGGCCGCCGCCTGGCCGGGGTTTTTCTGCGAACGGTCAGCCCGGCCTGCCCTGATCTGGCCAGTTACCGATCCAATGCCCAAGGTGGAACCGAGTTCAAAAACGTGCTGATTTTGAACCGGGTTGACGGCCTGAGCGACCATCTGGGGCCGATGCCGGGGGTAATCCAGTCGGAATTTGTGGAAGGTGCCCGGCCGGGCGAAGTGGTGGCGGGCCTGCGGCACGAGGATGCCGAGGCGCTGAGCTTTGCCGATGGGGCTTTTGACATGGTGATCAGTTCCGAAACGCTTGAGCATATCCCCAGGCTTGACAAGGCTTTAGCCGAGATTGGCCGCGTGCTTCGGCCGGGCGGTGTACACATTTTTACGATACCGCTGAAGCCCGGCACAGCCCGAACCGAGCCACGGATGAAGCTTGATGAAGATGGGTGCATGGTTGACTGCATGCAACCACGGCTGCATCATCCGGGCGGGTCGTGGGGTTGGCCGGTGGTCACGGAATTTGGCGATGATCTGCCGCAATATCTTGCCGGGCGTGGCTGGCTGGTTCAGGTGGACACTGGCGAGGCCGATTTGCCGGATGGCTGTCTATCCCAGGGCATCTGCCCGGTGTTGGTGATGCAAAAGTTAGTTTGAGTTTCATGATAGCGGCACGGCTCGCTGTGCCGGATTCCGGCTTTAACGAGCCGAAAGCGTGAG
>JBJTRR010000318.1:0-7047 GCA_046076185.1 bacterium
CATTTTGCTGGCTTGAAATACGGCATGATCTGGACAGAGTCGGCCACCAACCTTGGTGCCTTGCCACCAACCGGTGCCTTTTACTGCTTCCTCGGGCCAAAATATGAAGGTGGCCCTTATGGCGAAGGCCGGGCATTTTCAATTGTCGGTGGCAACCTGCCCACGAAACTGATCAACGCATGCAAAAATAAAAAGGTAATTGATCTTTCACCCGTGAATTCACCGAAGTTGCCAATCACTTCACCCGGCCGTTCCACAGGCCAGCACCGTCAGGCCTACCTGAATCTTGATTTTCTTTATAGCGATTATCTCGATATGTGGCACCACGCCCGTCTTCTTGACAGCATGGCTGGCACACATCTCGTGCCACCAGCCTATGCTTTGCCCAAGCCTGGCGAGAAAGTTCAATATTCAAATGAAATCATGGCCTGGCTGAAAGAATATGAGTCGAAATATGGGCCCCGTGGCACTTCGGAAATGACAACCGAAAAAGTTCCGCTGGAATGGACTGCCGGAAATTTGCGGGTTATCGATGTTCGTAAGCTGCTGGGCACGACAGATAAATTGCAGTGGCCAGCATCGCCTGAAATTACCGCTGATCTGATCAAGTCTGATGAGTTGGCCAACGGCCCCATACAGCCAGGCGAGGTTGTTGCCTTTTACACCGGTCACGTTGAGAAATATCTTAAGCCTGTACCAGAGGACAAACCTTTATGGGCCGATCCGCTTTCAGGCAAGGCGGAAGGCTGGCCGGCCCCTGGCCCTGGTGCTGTTTTCTACCTGAAGTCAAAGGGGGTTAGGTGCCTGGCGACAGACGCACCCGACCTTGGTGGTGCTGAGCCGAAGCGGGCCCTGATGACATACTGGGCTCTTGGCTCTTCACAAATGGCTGGTGTTGAGTTTTTGCAGAACTTTGGAATGTTGCCGCGTGGTAAAAGCGTGTTTTTCCTGTTTGCCGCCCTGAAAGTCAGGGACTGCCACGGTGGTCCCGGGCGTGCGATTGCCGCCGTGCTGGACTGAATGAAACCTCGGAATTCAATTGCTCTCATCATCAGGACTTTGTCGAATGAAAAACTTAAGCAGGCGTTTTCAGGGTTTCATGATTCTAGCCGGAATGATTCTGGCGAAACCGGTAATGGCGGCCGATGTTTTCCAAATGCCGGATGGCCTGAATAGCCTTGAATTTGTTGAGGTAGGGGGGCCTGGTAACCAACCTGATAAAAATGGGCTTGGGGCTGTTGATTACGCTTTTAAAATCGGCAAATACGAAGTCACAACAGCGCAATACGTTGAATTTCTCAATGCCAAAGGCAGGGCAACGGGTGATGGTTCGCTCTGGAACAACGACATGGATAAAACCAAGTCGGGCGAGGGGGCACGATGCGAAATCCGCCGAGTGGGTCAGCCAGGCCGCTTCGTGCACAGTGTCGCCGAAAAGTATGCGAATCGTCCCGTGTCGCATGTCAGTTTTCTTGATGCCTGTCGATTCTGCAACTGGCTTCATAATGGCCAGGGCAATGGTGACACTGAAACAGGCGCTTATGATCTCAAGGGATATGACAATACAGACGGTCGTCCGATCAGCCGTAATCCCAACGCAAGATTCTTTGTTCCCAACGAAGATGAATGGTACAAGGCCGCTTATTTTGATACAGGAAAACCCGGTGGGCCGGGCTATTGGCGATTTCCTGCAAAATCTGACCAGAAGCCCGGGACGGATTCATCGAAAGCCAATTCCGCAAATTATTATCTTGATAAATATCTGTTGCCTGAATTGTATTTTTCAGAGGTTGGTGCTTTTAAACTCTCGCCTGGCCCATTTGGTACTTTTGACATGGCAGGGAATGTGCATGAGTGGACAGAAGGGCTTAACCCGCCGTTTTTGCGAAGCCTTCGCGGTGGTGCTTTTGACACGGCGGATGCGGGCGAGAACATAACACTTGTCAATACGATGTACACATCTCGTTCAGATATTTCAAGTGTCGGATTCAGGGTTGCTGCACGACTGGGCGAAAAACCCTTACCAGTCAAGATATCGCCATCGGCGGTGGCCGGGCCCGGCAACAGTGTTATTAGCGATTTTCCACGTCGCCCCTGGCGCGACCCGGTGACTGGCAAACCCTTTTTTCCGCTGGCGTGGTTCAGTTATGCCAGTAATGAGGAAGAGCTTGACCGGATGGCCGCAGAAGGCTGCAATCTCGTTCTTTTTGTGAATTCACCGGCAGATGTCGATACGGACGATCAGACTCGTGCCAATTCGGTTGCCATGCGTAAATATCTGGATCATGCAGCCCGGGTGGGCATGAAAGTTCTGATTCAGACAGGCGGCTTCTTTGGTGCCCATATCAAAGCGGACAAAGCCGAGATTGCAAGACAGAGGCAGTGGCTTGAGTCAATAGCGGGCCATCCGGCGATTCTTGGATTTCAGCTTTACGACGAGCCGGAATATCGCACGGGCGGCGGACTCTCAGTTGAGGAAAAAAGGCGGCTTGCAGAATTTGTCGAGGGATTGCGGCAGACCCGTGCCATGATTCAGCAAATCAACCCGAACCCGAATCTGATGTTTTCTGTGGTATTCAACCTTGTACCGCTTTCAAGCTGGACGGAGTTCCTGACCGTTATTGATTCGTTTCAGGTTGATCGATATCCGCTTGATCGGGATCAGGCTTTTTTCGGTCATCGTGGAGACTGGGGGCCGCTCATGATGGCATGGTCCATGCACCACGGTGCCCAGGCCTTGAAAACTCACCCGAACCTGAAGAATCCTTCGCCCTGCATGCAGGGGGTTGGCTCAAACCATATTGAAAGCGCGACACTTGGAATCTGGCGTAACCCACTCTATGAAGAAACAAGGTTCATGGCCTATTCTTCCATGACGGTTGGCTCATGGGGTGTTTTTCACTGGATTCGCAGCTTCGGTCGGCCTGATTCAACCGAAATTATCAGTAATGTCTCAAGGCTTTATCGTGAGCTTCGTACGCTTTTGCCTGCTCTTGAGAAAAGCTATGAGAATCCTCCATTTGTCGTACGACATAACCATGAATCGATCACCCGTGGGTTTCTTACCGATTCCGTACCTGATATCACGACGTTAAGTCTTGAGGATGATTCGAATTATTATCTGATTGTGAGTAATAACAGCGGAACATTCAGTGATGTGACCCTGAGACTGAAAATTCCTGGTCTGACAGACACCCGGCCCCGCCTGGCCAGTGTGCTGAATGAAAGCTGGTCTCGCACTTTGTCATATTCCGAAGATTCTGCCGAGTGGCTTTTAGACAATCATACCATGTGCTTTGGCGACATTAACATCTGGGTCATTCCTAAAAAAGTCGCTGAATCACAATAACGAAAGATCCTGCAAATCTTCAAAACTCATGGAAAGTTGCCAGGAACGATGAAAACCGAGAGAAAGAATCAAATCGCTCCCTGGACACTTGACGATCTCCCTGAGCCTGAGCCCATCAGCTGGAAGAGGTGGACGACCTTCATTGGCCCTGGCATCGTCATGATGGGTGTGCAGATTGGTGGTGGCGAGTGGCTTCTCGGCCCTTCGGTAACTGCTAAATACGGTGGCGGGCTGATGTGGCTGGCCACAATCGCCATCATTCTCCAGGTGTTTTACAATGTAGAAGCAGGGCGCTATGCCCTTTATTGCGGCGAACCGGTTTTCACCGGCTTCATGCGGTGCCGCCCCGGGCCCATGTTCTGGGTTAGCCTGATGGTCATTCTCAATATTTCAGCACTTGTGCCGGGCCTTTCCACACACGGTGCGGCCATGATCGCCTCGCTCTATCTGGGCCGGCCACCGACTCTCGACGACAGATGGTTGATTACGCCCCTGGCCTATCTCTGCCTATTTGGCGTAGTTTTGCCGGTGCTTGTTGGCCATAAGGTCTATAATGTGCTTCAGGCCGTTGCCACAGCCAAGGTTTTTACGGTGCTTGGCTTCTGTCTGGTTATGGGTATTATCTTTGTCACGCCCGAGAACTGGTTGAATATCTTCAGTGGCTTTCTAAAATTCGGAAATGTTCCGGTGAGCGATGGCCAGGGCGGCGAAAAAATTGTGAATGCTCTGGGGCACTGGTGGGAAACTGGCCAGTTTCCGCTTATATCCACTGCCTCAATCATCACCCTGGGTGCATTCACGGGTTATGCCGGTGGCGGTGGGCTTTCCAACTCAACTTATTCCAACTACGTTCGTGATAAGGGCTGGGGTATGGGCAGCCGTGTCGGGGCGATACCCTCGGCCATTGGCGGCCACGAAATTACGCTCAGCCATGTGGGCAAGGTCTTTCCAATGACAGACGACAATATGAGAAAATGGAAGGGTTGGTGGCGATACATCCTCACAGATCAATTCATTGTCTGGGCCCCCGGCTGTTTTATGGGTATGGCTTTGCCTGCACTATTATCCATTCAATTTGTGCCATATTCAACAATCACGCCTGAGCAGGCAAGTGTGGCACAGGCCATCATCACCGCCGACGGGCTACGCAACGCCGGTTTTATGCCTGTCGTTGCCAAACTTTTCTGGATCGTCGCCCTGTTCACTGGCCTGCTGGTCATGCTGCCAAGCCAGATGTCGATTGTCGATGACTTCAGCCGCCGGTGGACAGACAGCATCTGGTCTTCCTCTCGCCGCGTTCAGGCCCGATTCAAGGCGAACCAGGTCAAATATATTTACTATGCCATCCTCTCGGTCTATGTGATCTGGTCGTTTCTCTTCGCCTATTTTTTCAGCAACACGCCCAAGCTCATGACCGACTTCATCGCCAATTTCAATAATCTTGCCATTGGTGTAACATCTTTTCAAATCATCTGGATCAATCATCGCCTTTTGCCGGAACCTCTTAGGCCACGATGGTATCAGACAACTGGAATTATCGCCTGCGGCACCTTTTATTTAGGCCTTGCCGCTCTTGTCTTCTTCTACAAGATTTTGCCTATGCTGATGGCTTGATCACGTCTCAATTCATCAATTAAAATGGACCTCACTAACGAAATAAAGGCCATGAGTCTTCTGGAGTCACACATGAATCGTCGCAGCCTCATTCATTCTTCCGCTGCCAGCACGGTATTGCCGCTTCTCTCCACTGTTGCCCATGCCGGTTTTGCGAGCAAAGCCCGACGCGTTGCCCTGATCGGCTGCGGCTGGTATGGCAAGGCCGACCTTTTGCGTTTAATTCAGGTTGAACCAGTGGAAGTTGTCGGCCTGTGCGATGTCGATAGTCAGATGTTGGGCGAAGCCATTGATCTTGTCAGCCAGAGACAGAAGTCAAAAGCCAGGCCTCCCGGCTTCTCTGACTATCGTGAAATGCTCAGGCAGACATCGCCTGAGATTGTGCTGATAGCCACGCCCGACCACTGGCATGCCCTTGCTGCGATTGATTCAATCAAATCAGGTGCAGATCTTTATCTGCAAAAGCCAATTAGTGTTGATGTTGTTGAAGGCCAGGCGATTCTGGCCGCCGCACGCAAATACAACCGTGTTGTACAAGTGGGCACTCAGCGTCGCAGCACGCCTCACCTCATCGATGCTCGTCGTGAAATCGTCGAGTCTGGCCGGCTTGGCAAGGTTGGAATGGTTGAAATTTACTGCTATTATCATATGCGTGCCAGAGAAAATACGCCTGACACCCGTCCACCGGCAAATCTTGATTACGAAATGTGGACTGGCCCGGCCCCCATGCGTCCTTATAATTCTCTGGTGCATCCCCGCCGCTGGCGTGCCTTCATGGAATATGGCAACGGAATTGTTGGCGATATGTGCATACATATGCTTGACATGGTGCGATGGATGCTTGACCTTGGCTGGCCAACAAGCATCAGCTCGGAAGGTGGCATAGTCGTACAGAAGTCAAGTAAGGCGAATATTTCAGACACTCAGACGGCAACATTTCAGTTTGGTGATCTGCCTGTCATCTGGCAGCATCGTAGCTGGGGCCACCCGCCCGACCCGAAATATCCATGGGGAGCCACCATTTACGGTGAAAATGGTACGCTCAAAAGCAGCGTGAACAGTTGGGATTATACTCCAGTCGGCAAAGGTGAAGCCGTTCATCGCGATGTCGTATTTGAATTCGACCAGTATCCTGAAGATCGCACGGAAAAAGACCTGGAACGTCATGTCGCGCCTGCCATCAGGGGCCACATGCGAGACCTCCTCAAAGCCATTGATAATCGCAGTAAACCCGTGGCTGATATTGAACAGGGGCACATTTCCACCGCCAGTTGTATTCTGGCCAACATTTCCATGGATCTTGGTCGCTCGCTTCTGTGGGATCCTGTCAGCCACCAGATTCCTGGCGATTCAGAAGCCAATAAGCGCCTTGCACGCTCTTATCGAAATCCCTGGATTCATCCAGATCCGAAAAATGTTTGAAATGCATTTTGGCAAATGTGATCTAACGGAATGATCCTCGATTTTAATGGGGCTGTGTCAGATCCTTGGCGATTCTGCTAAAATCAGAACACTGTCACCCGTGAGGAACCCAATGAAAATGTTTGATCTCTCCGGCCGCGTTGCCGTCGTATCAGGCGCTGCCCAAGGCATGGGCCGGGCGAGTGCCCTGGCACTTGCCGAGGCTGGGGCCGACCTTGTTCTGGTTGATAGAAACCAACAGGGTGCTGAAACCACTGCCCACGAAGCGGCCCGATTCGAACGACGTAGCATAGTCCAATCGACAGACGTCTCAGACCCTGAATCCATAGTCGGCCTGTTCCATTTGATCGATTCTGAATTCGGTCGCGTCGATTTTCTCGGTAACATTGCTGGTGATGGAATTCTGGCCAGGCCAGAGGATCTCAACATTGCCGATCTTCATAAAGTGCTGCAAAATCTAGTGGTTGGCCGGTTTGCCATGTGTCAGGAATCAGGCCGTCGTATGCTGGCCGCCGGCTCTGGCTCCATCATGAATATCGGCTCTCTGGCCAGCACAACAGCACTGGGCAGGGGCCATATCGCTTACAGCATGGCCATGGGTGCCGTCGTACAGATGACAAGAGAGCTTTCCACCGAGTGGGCCTGCCGTGGTGTGCGAGTTA
>JBJTRR010000319.1:0-1175 GCA_046076185.1 bacterium
CTGCCCCGCCGGCAGCGGCCAGCAGGCATCGGCGGTCAATTGTGGGAAGGGGCGATGGGTTGTACACGGCGGCTGGCTTGGGCAGGCAGGCTGATTTCTTTGATTGTGCAGGCTGATTTGGATATTTTCAAGTCGCTGCCACTATTCTCTGGTAAAATGAGGTCAGCTTCAATCCCCCTAAAATGCCGGAGCGGTTGGTCGATCGACATGAAAATTCCGGAATGGCTTGACTTATCGCGTTTAACCCTGAGACGAATCACAGTTTTCGAGCTGATTTACAGGCTCATTTCCATCGTCATCATATCGCCATTTTCGTTTTATGTGCTTTATCGGTTTGTGCAATTTTCAGGGCATCCGTCGATCGGGAATCTTGATCTATCGGGCTTTTTTCTGTCGTTGCCTGGTGTTGGGGCGATGATCGGTTTTGGCGCATTGTTTTTGACAGGCCTTTATTTTGAAATCTCGGGCCTGCTGCTGAACCTTCGACCCACAGAAAACCGGATGAATAATAAGGAAATCCTGCGGTATCTGGTGATCCAATTTCACCGGTTATTGCAACTTGGCCTGGTGCAGGTGCTGATTGCACTGATCATGATATTACCGGGCGCTGTGGTGACACTGTTGGTCATCGAATTACTGTGGGCCGGCTGGGACCTGAATACGCTGGTGATACTGAAACCCGCGATATTCTGGCAGGGTGTTGGCCTGGGTGTTTTGATTAATGCAATTGCCGGTTTTTTTGTGGTAAGGCTGCTGTTGCGCTGGAGCATGGCACTGCCGATACTGCTGTTTTCAGGCCAGCGTGCCGGTGTCAGACAAATTCTGGAAGAAAGCCGCGGGCTGACAGCCGCACACCTGAACGGTATTGCCCGACGCATTGTGGGCTGGTTTCTGGTTCAGTCGGTCATTACGCTGGTCACTCTTCTGGTGCTGCAAAAATCGGCTGATGGAATTCTTGATGTTTTGGGTTTTTCAGTGGTTCTGGCGATACCCGCGACAATCCTTATCCTCATTTCCCATTTTCTTGTCGTGAATCTGGTTTCAATTGTATTTAATGTGAGCTTTGCCAGTATTCTCATAGAGATTTACGAAAAATTAAAAGGGCCAGTGCCAGTGGCTGAAGCCCGATTGCTGCAATCTTCGCCGGGGGCGGGTTTAAACCGACTGACTTTTTC
>JBJTRR010000320.1:0-3144 GCA_046076185.1 bacterium
AGTATCGAAAGATGTGAGGGTTCGACTCCCTCCTCACGCATTTTTTAAACTTCTTCCTTCTGGCTGAATTTTTATTGGTTTTTAAATGGATAATATTTTTGATTCTGATTCATTTAAAAACCAATAAAAATTCAGCCAGAAGGAAGAAGTTTAAAAAATGCGTGAGGAGGGAGTCGAACCCTCACATCTTTCGATACTGGAACCTAAATCCAGCGCGTCTGCCAGTTCCGCCACCCACGCGAGTGATCTGCTTGGTCCATGTAAAGCATACCAAGAGAATGATAAAGGTCAAACGATTGGCAAAAAAATGCCGTGGCGGGTATGATGATTTCAGTTGCCCCATCGAGGAAGATTTCAGCCGGAGAATGAAGAACCCATGTCGGCACTGGCCAGTGAGTGGACGCTTTCGCGCCTGCAGTCGGAAATGGAGCGGCTGTTTGGGGCGAAGGACCGTGCCCGCGGCGAGGCTGGCACCTTCATGTGGCTGGCCGAGGAATTTGGAGAGTTGGCCAGTGCCCTGAGGGGCGGAACCGACGACGAACTTGCCCTTGAGATGGCCGATGTGCTGGCCTGGCTGGCGACTTTGGCGAATATCCGGGGGATCGACCTGAACCAGGCCCTTGAGCGGAAATATGGCCGGGGCTGCCCGGAATGCCTGGCCGCCCCGTGCACCTGCGACCCGGCCGATAAACCTTAAAACTGCCCATCTGGCCAATGAAAAGCTGCCCAACGACCATGAAACCGGAACAAGCCTGCTGGAAAGAGCTGACAATGCCGCGACTGAAGCACTTGACTGTGGCAATCATGGCGATTCTGCCAGGCATGCTGTTTTCATCAGCGGTGGCGGCACAGGAGCTGAAGCTGGAACGACTTGAGGCGGGGCTGCCGCTGAACGATTCAAACGTGCTGAAGATTGGCCGATTCAACCCGATTCGGGCTGAACTGACGACCGGCGACAAGGAATTTTCGGGGATGGTGCGATTTGCAACCGAAGACCCCGACGGGATTGAGACGCGATTTGAAGTGCCTGTGCGGCTGGGGCCGTTTCAGAGTTCGGTGGTGACGGGGCTGGTTTCACCCGGCCAGCTTATGCCGCGAATTACAGCCAGGCTGATTGCCGAAAACGGCCGCGACACGGGCCTTGGGGCCGAGATTTCGCTGGAAAAGCTGCGGGTGATTGACGCCGCCGTGCGTGTGACGGGGGTGATGGGGTATCCGGCGGGTGTAGAACAGTTGCCAAACATGCCGGGGCTGACAACGAACCCGCGGACGAACGAGAAATCGCTGCTGGTGGTGCCTGTTCAGGCGAAGGACTTGCCGGGCCGGGTGGAATCGCTGGAGATGCTTGACGACCTGGTGATTGACACATCAAACCCGCAGGTGCTGGAATCGATTGACGCCGGCCGGGCCGAGGCGATTAAGGTGTGGGTGAGGGATGGCGGCCACCTGGTGATTGTGGCGGCATCGCAGCGGCAGGCGCTGATGGATTCAAGCCTGAAGAGCATTTTGCCGGCGATACCGGCGGGCAGCGTGAGGAGTTTTGACCTTGGGGCGATTGAGTCGCTGGTGGGGTCGAGAAACCCAATTGTGGGGACGGGTAAATCACTGACGGTGACGAAATTTGACGAGATTGCCCAGCGGGGCGGGGTGGTGATTGACACGGCATCAAGCACGCCGCTTTTGATTCGCGGGGCTTACGGATTTGGCCGGGTGACACTGATCGGGCTTGACGTGAACGACGGCCCCTTTGCGGTGTGGAAGGACAGAACGCTGTTCTGGGCCCGTGCCCTTGAGGTGCGACGACAGGTGCAGGAGGAGACGAAAAACACGGGCAACAACCCGCTGACGGCGGCGGGCGGCGGGTTTTATCAGGCGGGTGCGGGCGACATTGCCAGCCTGCTGAGATCAGCGATTGACCAGTTTACAGGCGTAAGGGTGGTCGGATTCGGGCTGGTCATCAGCCTGATTCTGCTTTATCTGGTGGCCATCGGGCCTGGCGACTTTCTGCTGGTGAAGTATATTTTGAAGCGGCCCGAGCTGACCTGGGTGACATTTCCTTTGCTGGTTGTTGCGGTGACGGGCGTGGTTTATGTAATGACATACCGCTTTAAGGGCAGCGACCTGCGGGTGAACAAGATTGACGTGGTGGATATTGATTACATCAGTCAGACGAGCAGGGGGTGGTCGGGCGCAACCGTCTTCAGCCCGGTGAATGCGGATTACACCATAGGTTTTACGCCGGTAAAGAGCGGGGCCGAGCAATCGCTGGCGGCGGGCGAGGCGGCAGACGACCCGACGATGCTTTACCAGAGCACGAGCTGGTTTGACAGCCCGGATGCCACGCTGGGCGGGTCTGGCCGGCCGGCGACCCTGAACCTGGCGGCCACGGCTTATCGGTTTGGCGGAAAGTCGGGCAGCAGCCGGCTTGAGAACCTGCGCATTCCGATCTGGAGTACGAAATCACTGGAAGGCCGATGGATGAAGCCGGGCCTGGCGTTGAACCCCGTACGTTCGTCAATTACTCGAACCGGAACTGACCGGGTGACTGGCCGGATTACGAACTTGCTGGCCGAACCACTGGAAGACACGATATTGGTTTACCAGCAGCAGGTGTATGATCTGGGCAAGATTGAGCCGGGGGCATCAGTGCTGGTGAATCCGACGAAGACACAGAACCTGACGGGATATCTCGACCGTTATTCTGCAGGTGAATTGCAATTTGCAGGCAACACCTGGGCCGACAGGGCGAAGGTGAAGCTGCCACGGCTGATGATGTTTCACCAGAGCGGCCCGGCGTCGCTGCGGGCCATGGAAAACGGCCCCCTTTCAAGGCTTGACCTTTCTTCGCTTCTGCCGCTGAATCGCCCGATTCTGGTTGCAAATGTCGGCAAATCATCAAGCCAGCTTGTTCTGGGCGGCATTTCAGGGCACGAAAACGCCAAAGTCAGCCAGACGTCGCTTGTCAGATGTCTCTTGCCACTGGAAGCCGGAAATGCAACATCGATGAGAGTTGACAAACAATACTTGTCTGACATCGTCCTTAACGACTCAGCCTCTGACGAATAAACTGCAGTTGAACCTGACAATTCGGCCATTTTATAGGAAAATGACCCTCAAATGAGCACTGCCACCCAGCCCGAACCC
>JBJTRR010000321.1:0-4635 GCA_046076185.1 bacterium
GTTGACATGGGTTATGGCCGGCTGGGAATCAGGGAAAATTGGTTCAGCTTGATGCGCTGCGATAGCTGCGAAGGGCCCGCTGAAAAAAGCGGCGACTGGCCCAGAGCGATACCACGGTAACGAAGAGGATGAAGACGATCATGGAGGGATCCATGAGCTTGACCATGGTTCGAGCCGGGACATTCACAACCAGTAGGATTGGAAGGAGATAGGTAAAGACAATGTCGATTGGCTGGGCCCAGCCCCGCTGAAAAATCTCGCGGGGGTAGCGAGCAAGGCTTGAAAACAGCCACCACATTTCCATGAGGCTTTGGTTACGCACAAGCCAGACGGAAAATGACGTAAGCACAAGCATGAATGCGTAAGATATTAATACGCCGCACGTAAACGTAAGCGAAAACAGGCCGATACGCAGCGGGTCGAAGGCCCAGCCCTTGTTCCAGAGGGCAATGCCCATGACGGCTGCACCCATGAGAATATTGGGCGAGACGGACCAGTCAACCCGGCGGCAGGTGATGAGGAATTGTTCGTCGATGGGTTTGAGCAGGAGGAAGTCGAGGTCGCCGGTGCGAACGAGGTTGGAAAATTCGTTGCAGTTTTCCAGAAAGAGCGTTTCAAGCACGCCATTGAGGGCGAAATAGCAGCCGACGAAGAAGAGATAGTCCTGCTTGGCCCAGTCTGCCACGATGCTTGTGCGGGCAAAGATGGTCTCGTAAAACGCCAGCATGATGCCCAGCCAGAGCACCTCGACCGAGACTTTGATGAGGAAATTGCCGCGCATTGAGATTTCACGGATAAGGGTGATTGAGCCAAGCCGGGCCAGCAGGCGCGGGTAGCGAAGCCAGCCGGTCGGCGGTTGATCAGTATCGACAGGCGATTGCATTTGCAATTCCATAGTCATTCAGCCCCCGTAAGCGCCATAATGCCGCAGGCCGCGACGGTAGAGAAACCGGGCCAGAAGGGCAAAAAACAGGGCCCAGAAGGCCTCAAGGGCCAAGCCCCAGGCCAGGTCTTCGCCCTGAACCTTGCCGAGAAAGACAACCGCCGGGAAATAGGCCATATATTGAAATGGCATGGCCTTCAGAAAGCTGGCCCATGGCCCGGGCAGCAGGTCCAACGGCAGCATCTGGCCGGAAATGAAGTAATTCAGCGTGATGACGATGTAGAGCACGCTGGTGACTTCAAGAATCCAGAACGCGACCATACCGACGGCGGCTTCAAAATAAAAGCCGATGAGAAAGCTGAGTACAAGGCTGACAAGATAAGCGGCCATGACCGGCGCGGGGGGGAAGCCATCAAAAAAGCCGCGGCAAAGGTAAAAAATGATGCCGTAGGGCAAGGCGGCGGTCACGATATATGTCATTTTGTGGGCGGCCCGATAGCTGATGAGATAGCCGAGCAGGTCTAGCGGCTGGATCAGATATTTTTTGAGAGTGCCCTCGCGAATTTCATGGGCTATGCCTGAAGCCAGCCCCGGCATGCTGGAAAACATGCGGCTGATGTGAACCAGCAGAAGATAGGCGATCATTTCGCGATATTGAAATCCGGCGAGAGACGACTGCCCCGAGCCCTGATAAATGGCCTGCCAAAGAAGGATGGTGGTGACCATGGGCAGCATTCGCAGGAAAGTGCCGAGCAGAAAATCGGCCCGGTAGGTCATGCGTTCGGCCAGTGAAACGCGCCAGACGCGGTAATATTTTCGCCACGAGGCGAGCATGCCCGGTGTGGCCAATGGCATTTCAGGTTGTATTTCAGGCGATGGTGTTGCGGTGCTCATGCCTCGGCCCTGCCTTCTTCAAAGACTCGGGCGATGAGCTGTTCCAGCGGCGGGTCCTGCACGCTGACATCGACAATGGTGTGCTGCGACAGAATGGCGGAAAGCACTTCAGCCACGCGGGGGCGATCAACCTTGATTTCAACTGTTGGGCCGACGATGCTGCAGACGGTGCCGTAGTTGGAAAGGTCGGGCGGGGCGTTTTCCGGCAGAAATTCAATTTTAAGGATTTTCTCCTGCCCGAAGCGTTCGCGAATGCCGGCCAGTTCGCCGTCGTAAACCAGTTTGCCGTGGGTAATGACAAGCACCCGGCGGCAAAGGGCTTCAATATCACGCATGTAGTGGCTTGTGAGAAGCACCGTCACGTTATGTCGCTGGTGGTAGTCGCGCAGGCACTTCTGGATTGCCACCTGGGCGACGACATCAAGGCCGATGGTTGGTTCGTCAAGAAGTAAAAGCCTGGGGCGATGCAGCAGGGCGGCGATCAGCTCCATTTTCATGCGTTCGCCCAGCGAAAGTTCACGCACGGCCTGGCGGGTCAGGTCTTTCACGCCCAGCAGGTCAGTTAGTTCGTCAAGTGTCTCGGCGAATTGCATTTTGGGAATGCTGTAAATTTCGCGGTGCAGCTCGAAACTGTCGGCGGCGGGCAGATCCAACCAGAGCTGATTTTTCTGGCCCATGACCAGCGAAAACTGGCGGCGAAACGGGTCGAGCCGCTCCCAGGGGGTATAGCCCAGCACGCTGGCCGTGCCGCGGCTGGGGTAGATCAGGCCTGATAGCATTTTCAATGTCGTGGTTTTGCCGGCGCCGTTGGGCCCGAGAAAGGCGACAAATTCGCCGGGCTCAATCGAAAATGAAATATCGTTGACGGCCTCTACCGTTTTGTATTCGCGTTTGTATAGGCCCTGTATGGCGCCTTTGAGACCTTCTTTTTTTCGAAAAACGCGGTAGGTCTTGGCAATCTGGCTGACTTCAATGATCGGCGGCATGTCTGGTTCCGGGCTTTTTTTGGGCAGCGATGGAAAACTTCGGGCGGTTGAAGCAGCCTTTTTATGTGTGTCAGATGGTGAATTTATCGGTAGAGGGTTTGGTGCCGGCGTTGATCTTGCCAGGGTTCCGGGATTTTTCAAGGATTGGCTCGATGCATTCCGGTGGCACGAAGAGGCAAAGCGAATCGCCGCCGCCCAGTGTGGCAATCTGCCGGATGAGCGAGCTTGAAACGTGCGAATATTCGCCATCAGCCATGAGAAAGACGGTTTCAATGCGGGGGTCGAGCCTGGCATTGGTCAGCGACATGGCAAACTCATATTCCATGTCGGAAAGAGTGCGCACGCCACGCAGAATGACACCGGCACCGATGCTTCGCACAAAATGCACAGC
Organism: bacterium; assembly: GCA_046076185.1. Taxonomy (GTDB): domain Bacteria; phylum Planctomycetota; class Planctomycetia; order Isosphaerales; family Isosphaeraceae; genus QWQI01. The sequence continues at coordinate 3,155 of JBJTRR010000321.1, forward strand.
CAGCCCTTCAAAGGCCTCTACCGTGACATTGGCATAGGGCGAGACTATTTCACAGGCCAGTTTCACACGTTCGTCAACTGTAAACATTGCCTGCTTGTTCGGGTTATTGCCAATGCCCACCACCAGCTTGTCAAAAAGCATGCGGCCACGCTTGATGACATCAAGGTGCCCCAGAGTCATGGGGTCGAACATGCCCGTGAAGACGGCTATGCGGGGGTTCACTGGTTTTTCGGTGTCGCTCATCGCCAGATGCCGCAGGCCTGTCAGGTTATTTTGCAAAATCGCTGGCGAGGTTCACGTTGAACCCGCCGATTCGGTTACAAGTCGTCACTCGCCGGATTTTAGCAGATTCAGGTCGCTTGCGACAGACGCAATGGCCACAGCCAGGGCGTCAATATCTTCCTGACTGTGAATTGCCGAAAGGCTGAGCCGAAGCCGGGCCGTGCCGCGCGGCACCGTTGGCGGGCGGATGGCACCCACAGCATAGCCTTTTTTGTAAAGCTCGTGCCCAAAACGGGTTGTCAGCTCTGAGTCAGCAATCACGAGTGGCAGAATGGGCCCGGCGACTTCAGGCACTGGCCAGCCCTGTTCAGCGAGTCTTTCGCGAAGCAAAAGCGTGTTCTGGCGAAGCGAGAGTCGGCCGCCGGCGTCGCTTTTCACCTGATTGATGGCTTCTATCGCCACGCCTGCCAGAAAGGGCGAAATGGCGGTGGCGTAAATCCAGCCCCGGGCCGCCTGCACCAGCCAGTCAATCAGCTCTTTTGAGCCGACCACAAAACCGCCCTGTGCCCCCAGAGCTTTGCTCAGCGTGCCGGTTCGCACCAGGTTCGGGTGACCGGCAAGGCCCAGCTCTTCCACCATGCCCTGCCCCTGTGGGCCGAAAAGGCCGGTGGCGTGGGCTTCGTCAACTAGCAGCATGGCTTTGTGGCGGCTGGCCAGTGTGGCCAGTTCTGCCAACGGGGCTATGTCGCCGTCCATACTGTAGATTGATTCGGTTACGATCAGCCGGCGGCGAAACCGGCCGGTGTCTCGTTGAAGCACTTGGCCGAGTTTTGCGTTGTTGTTATGCGGAAAGACTCGAACGGAAGCCCCGGAAAGACGGGCACCATCAACCAGGCAGGCATGGCTGAGGCGATCAAGATAAACGCCGTCGCCAGGGCCGACGAGAGCGGCCACCGCTGACTGATTCGCCAGATAGCCCGAGGTGAAAAGCAGGGCCGCAGGGGCGTTTTTCCAGTCGGCAATCGTTTTGGCAAGTGCTTCATGGGCTGGCGACCAGCCGCCCACGGCCGGGCTTGAACCGCTGCCACTGCCGTATCTTTGAGCGGCGGCCAGGCCGGCCTGATGGGTTTGGGAAGAGTGGCGAAGGCCCAGATAGTCGTTTGAGGCGAAGTCGCGGCCAGGCGCAACAGGCCTGACTTTAAGTTCGCGCAGCAAGCCGGCGGATTGCCGCTCGTCAAGCGATTCGCGAATCCAGAAAA